>NZ_JBQOUX010000031.1:0-73685 GCF_052216785.1 Streptomyces sp. JW3
TCACCGGACCTTCCGGTGATGCGCGCCGCCCGTGCCGTTTTCGGCCCTGGGGGAGCGGGTCCTGGCGCCGTCGTGCGACGGGCCGGTGTCGATCGCACGGGTCTCCGAGCGGTTCGGTCGCCTCCAGTCGGACGGCGTGCGCGGCGGGCTGCCCCGGTCCGCTGCGGAGCCGGCGCGCCGACCGGCCGGCTCGCCAGGGCACCCCTTGACCGGAGTAGACCGGTCGTATATAAATGAGTCAAGAGACAACACATCCCCTGGAAGGGCGGACGTCATGGGTCGCATCAAGGTCGGCACCGAGAACAGCACGGACATCGAACTGCACTACACGGACCGGGGCGCCGGTCAGCCGGTCGTGCTGATCCACGGCTACCCGCTGGACGGCGACTCCTGGGAAGGGCAGGCGGCGGCCCTGCTGGAGGCCGGCTACCGCGTCATCACTTACGACCGGCGCGGCTTCGGCAAGTCCAGCCAGCCCGCCACCGGTTACGACTACGACACCTTCGCGGCCGACCTGCACACCGTGCTGGAGACCCTCGACCTGACCGACGCGGTCCTGGTCGGCTTCTCGATGGGTACCGGCGAGGTCGCCCGCTACCTGGCCGCCTACGGCTCCGCGCGGATCGCCAAGGCCGTCTTCCTGGCGTCCCTCGAACCGTTCCTGGAGATCACCGACGACAACCCGGACGGCGCGGCCCCCCGGTCCTTCTTCCAGGGTGTCTCGGACGCCGCCAGGAAGGACCGCTACGCCTTCTTCACCGGCTTCTACAACGACTTCTTCAACCTGGACGAGAACCTGGGCACCCGCGTCAGCGAGGAGCACGTCCGGCACGCGTGGAACATCGCCACCGGCGCCGGGGCCATCGCCTCCGCCGCCGCTCCGCTCAGCTGGCCCACCGACTTCCGCGCCGACATCCCGCGCATCGACGTACCGGCCCTGATCGTCCACGGCACCGCCGACCGCACCCTGCCGATCGACGCCACCGGACGCCGCTTCGCCAAGGCCCTGCCCGCCGCCCGGTACGTGGAGATCGAGGGTGCGCCGCACGGGCTGCTGACCACCCACACCGCCGAGGTCAACGAGGCCCTCCTCGCCTTCCTCGGGCAGTGACCCGGCTCGCGCGGGGGTCCGCTAGACGACTAGTCTAATGGATTGTTAACCTGTCCTCATGACAGTAGCTACGCGCAGTACCGACACCCGCGCGAACATCCTCGGGGTGGCCCGGCGCATCGTGGCCCACAAGGGCTACTCCGGGGTCGGCATCAACGAGGTCCTCGCCACGGCCGGCGTCCCAAAGGGCTCCTTCTACCACTACTTCGCCTCGAAGGACGCCTTCGGCGAAGCGCTCCTGCGGGACTACTTCGACGAGTACCTCTCGGACATGGACCGCATCGTCACCCAGCCGGACACGCCGGCCGTCGAACGGCTGATGGCGTACTGGCGGCAGTGGCGGGAGACGCAGAGCTTCGACGAATGCGAGGGCAAGTGCCTCGCGGTGAAACTCGGCGCCGAGGTCGCCGACCTGTCGGAGCCGATGCGGCTGGTCCTGAAGGAAGGCACGGGCGGGATCGTCGAGCGCATCGAGCGCACCCTCGCCGACGGCATCGAGGACGGTTCGATCACGGTCGACGGCGACCCGGGTGAGATGGCTCAGGCGCTCTACGACATGTGGCTCGGCGCGAGCGTCATGGCCAAGATCCACCGCAGTCTCGCACCGCTGGACACCGCCGCGGCCATGACCCGGCACCTCCTCCACCTGTAACAGGACACCCGCGTGTTGGCCGGCAGCAGGCCATCGGCGCCGGAAGCACCCCGTCGGAACGGGCGGGGCGCCTCCGGCGCCGATTGCTGTTCCCGGGTGACCACGGACGGCCCTTCCAGGCACCCGTAAGGCCGATGAGCCGGGACGGACGGCCGGCCGGCCTGCCGAGGCGGTGCTGCCCGTAGTGCGGGGGGAGGTGCCGCCGTTCCGGGACGGATGGACGGACGTGGTGGAATGGCGTGGTGAGCCGGGCCGTCGAGGAGAGCAATCGCCGCATGCTGCGGGCGCGGGACGCGATGGACCGGGAGTATGCGCGGCCCCTGGACGTTCCCGCCCTGGCCCGGATCGCGCAGGTGTCGCCGGCCCACTTCGCGCGTACCTTCCGGGCGACGTTCGGTGAAACACCCCACCGGTACCTGCAACGGCGGCGGGTGGAGCGGGCGATGTTCCTGCTGCGGGAGACCGGGCGGAGTGTGACCGGCATCTGCTTCGAGGTCGGGTTCGGCAGCACGGGGACCTTCAGCCGTACGTTCCGCGACATCGTCGGACGGTCGCCGCGGGAGTACCGGAAGGAGGCGGTGGCCGCGCGCGTGCCGACCTGCTTCACGATGGCGTGGACGCGGCCGAGCGACTGAGCAGTTTCGGATAAGTATCCGGGCGGTCCGCTCAGTAGCGTGGGGTCCATGTTCAACGCCATCACACATTCACAGATTTACGTTCTCGACCAGGACGAGGCCCTCGACTTCTACGTCGGCAAGCTGGGGCTGGAGGTCACGGCGGACATCGACATGGGGTTCATGCGCTGGCTGGCCGTCGGTGTTCCCGGTCACCCCGGCCGGGAGATCCTGCTGGAGAAGCCGGGTGCGCCGGCCATGTCGGAGGAGACGGCGGAGCAGGTGCGCGAACTGGTCACCAAGGGGGCGATGGGCGGCTGGCTCATTCTCACGACCGATGACTGCCGCAAGACCTACGAGACGCTGCTGGCCAAGGGCGTGGAGTTCACCGAGGTGCCGACCGAGCGGCCGTACGGGATCGACTGCGGGTTGCGTGACCCCTTCGGGAACCGGCTTCGCTTCACGCAGTTGAAGGGCTGAGCCCGGCCGACCGCGCGTCGGCGGAAGCGTGGGGGCGTGGGGACGTGGGGGCGCGTGGCGGGGGAGGGCGGGGGAGGGCTTCTGCCCACCCCCGCCCTTCGCAGGTTCCCGAGCGTGCCTCTCCGAGTGGTTCCTGAGTGATCTGAGTGATCCGGCGGTCCACTTGACGAGCGCTAGACGACTGGTCTACTTTTATCTCGGCGGAACCCACGCGGAACTCACGCGGAAAACCACTCGCAAGGGAAACGACATGACGAAGATCCTGATGGTGCTGACCTCCCACGACCGGCTCGGCGACACCGGGCAGCCGACCGGGTACTGGCTGGAGGAACTGGCCGCCCCCTACTACCGGTTCAAGGAGGCGGGCTGGGACATCACGCTCGCCTCGCCCCAGGGCGGCCGCCCGCCCCTGGACCCCACCAGCGCCAAGGCCGACTTCCAGAACGACCTCACCCGACGCTTCGAGGAGGACCCCGAGGCCCAGGCCCAGCTGGACTCCACCGTGCGCCTGGACACGGTCTCGGCGGCCGACTTCGACACCGTCTTCTACCCGGGCGGGCACGGCCCGGTCTGGGACCTCGCCGACGACCCCGTCTCCATCGCCCTCCTGGAGCAGTTCCTCGCCCAGACCAAGCCGGTGGCGCTGGTCTGCCACGCCCCGGTCGCGCTGCGAAACGTACGCACCCCCGATGGCAACCTGGCCGTCGCCGGCCGGCTGGTGACCGGCTTCACCGACACCGAGGAGGAGACCATCCTCGCCATCAAGGGCCTCCAGGAAGCCGGCGCGAAGGGGAAGGCGGCCCAGGTCATGCCCTTCCTGCTGGAGGACGACCTGCTCGCCCGCGGCGCCCGCTACACCAAGGTCGCCGACTACGGCGAGAACGTCGTCGCCGACGGACTGCTCATCACCGGACAGAACCCGGCCTCCTCCGGCCCCGCCGCCGACGTCCTGGTCAAGACCGTCACCAACGGGAGTGCCAAGTGAGCGCCTACGTGATCATGATCCGCGAGCACCTGCGCGACACCGCGGAACTGGACATCTACACAGCGGGAGCCCGCGCCGCACGCGCCGGGCACGACATCACCCCGCTCGCCGCCTACGGCCGGATCGACGTCCTCGAAGGCCCCCCGGCCGAGGGCGTACTGATCAACCGCTTCCCCACCAGGGAAGCCGCGCTCGCCTGGTACCACAGCGAGCAGTACCAGGCCGCGCTCCCGCACCGCCACCAGGCCGCCGACTACCGCGTCCTCATCGTCGAAGGCATCGACGCGTAGGCGCCCACGGTGCCCACGGTGCCCACGGTGCCGGGGAGCGAGGACGGCCCCGACCCGGCGGCCGTCCTCGGCGGACGTCCCCGGCGGACCGGAAGGACGCGTACAGACAGCGGCCGGGCGCGTCGAGGTTCGGACGGAGCGGGAAGCCGGCCTCGCGGATCGTGCGGACGAAGGGGGCGACGGCCAGGCCGTGCATCTGCCCGTACGGCTCGCTCAGCTCGGAAACCAGCCGCACGCCGGCGACTCGGCGTGCCCGAGGTGATGGCCCGGAACGAGTCGCGCACCGTGAGCGGACCGGAGTCACTGATGGGGTGCTCGCATACACTTCCTCGGGCGTCCGGCACGGCCCGTCGGAGCGCGGGTGGCCGACCGGGCGGCAACGCAGGGGGAGAACGCGGACGTGGAACCACTCAGGGACGACGACCCGGCCTGCATCGGTAACTACCGGCTGCTGTGCCGGCTCGGTGCGGGCGGTATGGGCCAGGTGTACCTCGGCGAATCACCCGCCGGGCTCCAGGTCGCGGTCAAGGTCATCAAGCCGTCGGTGCTCGACGAGGACGGCCGCGACCGCTTCCTGTCCGAAGTGGACAGCCTCAAAACGGTGTACGGCCCCTTCATCGCCCCCTTCGTCTCGGCGGACGCCCAGGCCGAGCGACCGTGGCTCGCCGTGGAGTTCGTGCCGGGCCCCGATCTGCTGACCTTCGTCACACGGTACGGCGCGCTGCCCCTCGTCGAGACGGCCAGTCTGGGAGCGCTCCTCGCCGAGGGACTCGGCACGGTGCACGAGGCCGGACTGCTGCACCGGGACCTCAAGCCCCAGAACATCCTTCTCTCCGCGTACGGCCCCAAGGTGATCGACTTCGGTCTGGCCGTGCTCGCCGAGCGGCGTTCCACCCTGACCGCCACCGGCGTCGTGGTGGGCTCGGTGCTGTGCATGCCGCCCGAGCAGGCCCGGGGCGAGCACCGGCTGGGCCGGTCCGCCGACGTGTACGCGCTGGGCGCCGTCCTGCTGTACGCCGCGACCGGTCACTTCCCCTACGCCGGGAACAGTTGGCAGGCGGTGGCCCTGAACATCGAGGACCCGCAGGTGGCTCCGGACCTCTCCGGACTCCCGGCGCAGCTCACACCGCTGATCACCACGATGCTGGCGCTCGACCCCGCCGAACGACCGTCCCTGGACCAGGTCACGAGCCGGCTCGTGAAGGTGCTCGCGGGCCAGGGGGTGAGCGCGGGACAGGCCAAGCGGCGGCTCACGGACCGTACTCCCGCCATCGAGGTGCCCGAGGCGTCGTTCCCGCCGCCGGCGGAGGAACGTGTGCAGGGCTGGACCGGGTACACCCCGACCGTCGTCGACGTGGCGGCGAGCGAGGACGACGGACAGCTGCCGGGGCAGGCCCCGGGAGACGGCCGCGGCCTGCCTGACGACGCCGACCGGGACGACGACGAGCAAGCCGAGCCGGACGGGCCGGACGCGGATCCCGTCGAGGCGCATGGCCCCGGTCCCATCCCTCCCGCTCCCGCGGACGGCTCCGGATCCGGTGGAGCCGGGCCCGCCCGTCCGTCCGGGCCGCCGCCCGCCACAGGCTCCCGTGGGGGCGGCGCCCGCCTCCCCGTTCCGCTGCGGATCGCCGAGCAGCTGCGGGCCGCGTACGCCGGTGACGCCCGCTTCTGACCACCGGCGCCGACTCGTCCGGCGAGATGCGCGAGATGCTCGCTCCTCATCACCGGGGGCGCCCACCCCGTACGAGACGGGCGCCCCGCGTGAAACACTTGCGGGCCCGGTCGGCGACGTCCGAAACGCGTGGGCGAGCGGCGCCCGGCAGGGCCCGAAGACAGCAGAACCCAGGAAGGACAACCGGTGGCACAGCAGGGGGAGACCCGGTATCCGCCAGGCGCCCAGATCCTCGTACGGGACGAGGAATGGCTGGTCAGGACCGCGGTTCGGGCGGGGCATCCCAAGGACGGCGAGCGGATCGAGGCGATCGGCGTCTCGGAGTTCGTCCGCGACGAGGAGGCTGTCTTCTTCACCGGCATCGACCGCGTGGAACTCCTCGACCCGGAGAAGACCCGCCTGATCAGCGACACCTCGTCCTACTTCCGCCGCGCCCGCCTCTTCCTCGAAGCGGTGCTCCGCCGCACCCCGCTGCCCCAGTCGGAACGCGGCCTCGCCCTCGCGGACCGCTTCCTGCTGGACCCCCTGCCCTACCAGCAGCGCCCCGCCGAGCTGGCGCTCTCCCTGCGCAACCTGCGCCCGCGCATCCTGATCGCCGATGTCGTCGGCCTCGGCAAGACCCTGGAGATCGGCCTCACGCTCGCCGAGCTGATCCGGCGCGGCCGGGGCGAGCGCATCCTCGTCGTCACCCCGCAGAGCGTGCTCGAACAGTTCCAGCACGAGCTGTGGACCCGTTTCTCCATCCCCCTGGTACGGCTGGACTCGCTCGGCATCCAGCGCATCCAGCGGGAGATCCCGGCCGGCCGCAACCCGTTCACGCACTACAAGCGCGTGATCATCTCGGTGGACACGCTCAAGAACATCGGCCAGTACCGGCACCACCTGGAACGCATCCAGTGGGACGCGGTCGTCATCGACGAGAGTCACAACCTCATCAACCAGGGCAGCCAGCGCCGCGCCCTCGCCGAGACCCTGGCCCCGCGTACGGACGCCCTGCTGCTGGCGAGCGCCACCCCGCACAACGGCGACAAACGCTCCTTCGCCGACCTGATCAGCCTGCTCGACCCGGCCGCCATCGCCGACCCGGACCACTACGACCCCGCCGAGGACCTCGGCCACCTCTTCATCAGACGTACGAAGATCAGCCCCGAGGTCCGCAACGGCATCGGCACCGAGTGGGCGGACCGCGGCCCCACCCGTTCGCTGCACTGCGCCGCCAACGAAGCCGAGGAGCGGATCTTCGCGGAGCTGACCGAGCACTGGCTGCCCGCCCCGCCCGCCTCCGCCGAGTTCGGGACCGCCGACCAGGAGCGCACCTCGGTGGCAACGGACCCGCTCTTCGCGTACAACCTGCTCAAGACCTTCCTCTCCTCCCACATGGCGCTCGCCGAGACCGTCGGCCGCCGTATCACCGCCCTCGACAAGAAGGTGCGGGACGCCGAAAAGGAGGGCCGCCGCCCCGACCCGGCGATCGGTCCCGAGCAGCAGGCCCTGGCCAGGCTCCGCGAGCTGACCGCCGCCATGGGCGACGGCACCGGACCCGGTGACTCGGCCAAGCTGGACACGCTCGTCGAGCAGCTGAGGGAGATCGGCGTCGGCCCCCGCAGCAGCACTCGCGTGGTCGTCTTCTCCGAGCGGGTCGACACCCTCAAGTGGCTCGTCCGGGTCGTACCCGCCCGGCTCGGCTTCAAGGCCGACCGCGACGGCGCAGTGAAGGCCGTACGCGTCATGCACGGCGGCCTCAGCGAGGAGGAGCAGCGACTGTGCCGGGAGGCGTTCGGCCTGGCCGGCGACCCGGTGCGGCTGCTGTTCACCGGTGACGTCGCCTCCGAGGGCGTCAACCTGCACCGCCAGTGCCACCACCTCATCCACTACGACATCCCTTGGTCGCTGATCCGCATCGAGCAGCGCAACGGCCGCATCGACCGCTACGGGCAGCGTCACGAGCCCCAGTTCCGCGCCCTGATCCTCACCTCGGCCCGGCCGGGCACCAAGGACGACCGGACCGTCGCCGAGAAACTGCTCACCCGGGAGGCGGAGGCCCACAAACTCAACGGCACCGCCGAGGCCGAGACCGGCTACTACCGGGCCGATGAGGAAGAACGCCGGCTCATCAGGGAACTGGTCGAGGGCGGCACGGTGGAGGACTTCCTCGACGCGGCCCCGGCCACCGCGGACACCGACCTCGCCGACCTCTTCGGCCAGGTCGACACCATCACCGAGGAGGAACTGCCGCCGCGCGCGGAGGTCCCCTCCCTCTTCGACGGGGACCTGACGGCCTTCGTCGACACCGCGTTCGCCGAACTCTTCGAGGACCAGGCCGAAGGCGTCCTCGACCTGTCCCACGCCGAGGACGCCCAGGGCCGCCGCTCCCTCTCCCTCTCCCCGGAGAAGGCCCCCGACCTGCTGCGCCGCCTCAAGGCACTGCCGCCCTCCTACCTGAAGGAGCAGGGCGTGGCCCAGCGCATGATCCTCACCTTCGACCGCGACCTGGCGGGGGACAAGCTGACGGAGGCCCGGGAGGCCACGGACACCATGTGGCCCACCGTGTCGTTCCTCAGCGACATCCACCCGGTGGTGGAGTGGCTGACCGACAAGGTCCTCGTCCAGTTCGGCCGGCAGGAAGCACCCGTCATCACCTCGCCGTACGTCACCGAGCCCACGTTCCTCATCCAGGGCATCTGCTCCAACGCCCTGGGCCGCCCCACCGTCGTACGGTGGATGGCCGTACCGGCGCGGCCCGGCGCACCGGTACGGCCCATGACCGAGGCCCTCGCCGAAGCACGGGTGGGCCCCGGCCTCGCCCGGACCGGCGAACCCCGCGACTTGGCCCGTCTCCAGGAGCTGCTCCCGGCGGCGGTGGCGACGGCACGCGAGTACCTGGACACGTACAAGGACGAGTGGGCCGCCCAGATCAGCGGCCCGCTGGCCGAGTACCGCAAGCGCCTGACGGCCTGGCGACAGGACTCACTGCCCGGCGCGACCGCCCGGCGGGAGCAGCAGATCGAGGCGACCGCCGACGAACAAGCCCACCTGCTGGACCAGTTGAGCACCTCCGGCCGCCCCCTGCTGCGCGTCCTCGCGGTCCTGGACAGGCCCGCGCCCGACGACCCCCTCGGCGCCGCCACCACCCTTGACCCGGCCGACCCGGCGGAGGACTGACGTGACCTACGACTCCCTCGTCAACCACGGCGACTACCTGTCGGCGCACTACCTCGCCGAGGTACTGCCCAAGGACCTCAAAGCCAAGGACGGCCTCCTCGCCCGCTGGGCCACCGCCGAGGAGGAGGCCCGCCGCGCCCACGCCGAGGCGGTCTCCCGCGCGAAGACCGACGGCGACGACCCGGCCACCGTCCCGCCCCGCGCCCGCACTCCCCGCGAGGGCCTGCGCGCCCTGCACGGCCCCTACTTCGCGAGCCGCGCCGACTTCGCGCAGGACGCGGAGTCCCTGACCGTGCCGGACGCGCCGCTCCCCGCAGACTGGACCAAGCGCCTCACCGAACTCCACCTCACCACCCTCCGCGCCCTCGGCTACACCGAAGCCCACGAGCAGACGGTCACCGTCCACCGCTCCGGCCACGACTACGCCGTGGAGACCCTGCACACCGAACCCGGCGTCATCGCCCTGGCCTGTGGCTGGACCGCGGAACCGGACGCCGCCCTCGACCCCGACGGCGCCGGTCGCCTGCTCCACCCGGTGCCCCTGGAGGCGTCCGGCCGCCTCCGCGACGCGAAGGCCGTCACCGACTTCCTCTTCGAGTGCGAGGACCCGCCGCGCCACGTGCTCCTGATGGCCGGCGGCGTGATCGTCCTCGCCGACCGCATGGCCTGGCACGAGGGCCGCTACCTCGCCGTCGGTCTCGACGCCGCCCTCAACCGCCGCGACGACCGCAACGGCGGCGAACTCGACACTGTCGCCGCCCTGTTCGGCGCGGACTCGCTGCGCGTCCCCGAGGAGGGCGGCACCGCGCCCCTCGCGGGCTTCGTCGACAAGTCCGGCAGGCACGCCGTGGGCGTCTCCACCGAACTGCGCGAGGGCCTGCGCCTGTCCGTCGAGTGGATCGCCGACGAGGTCCTGACCCGCCTGCGCGAACAGGGCGTCCCCGTCTCGAAGCTCGACGACCCCAAACGACTCGCCAAGGAACTCACCCGCGAGTCCCTGCGCTACCTCTACCGCATCCTCTTCCTCCTCTACGCCGAGGCCCAGCCCGCCCTCGGCATCCTGCCCTCCGACTATCCCGAGTACGGCCGCGGCTACGGCCTCCAGCGCCTCGGCGACCTCGTCGTACGCGACCTGGTGGGCGAGCGTTCCCGGCGCGGCTTCCACCTCTACGAGTCACTCGACCTGCTCTTCCGCAACGTCGAGAAGGGCCACCGCCCCTACGGCTCCGAGCCCGAGGACATCCGCGCCCAGGAAGCCGACCGCGCGGCGACGGAGGCCGAACGGGACGCCGCCCGCCGCCTCGCCGCCGGCGACATCACCCAGGCCGAGCACGACGACCTGACCCGCGAGGCCGACCGCGCCCGCCGCGCCGCCGCCCGCAGCGCCGACGTGGGCCTGCGCTTCGAACCACTGCGCTCCGAACTGTTCGCGCAGGACGCGGTACGGCTCATCTCCGCCGGCCGCCTGGAGAACCCGCTCCACGAGGGTGACGGCACCGACGCCCCCGACGTCCCGGAGTTCCTCGACACCCGGCTGCGCAACGAGACCCTGCACAAGGTGCTGCGCCGCCTGATGCTGACGAAGGGCAAGGGCCGCGAGCGCGGCGGCTTCATTTCCTACGCCCAGCTCGGCATCAACCAGCTCGGCGCCGTCTACGAGGGCCTGATGTCCTACTCCGGTTTCATCGCCGAGGAGGACCTTTACGAGGTCGCCAAGAACGGCGACGCGTCCGGCGGCAGCTGGATGATCCCGGCGTCCCGTGTGCACGACTATCCCGACGAGGTCTTCGTCGAACGCCCCCACGAGGAGACCGGCCGGCCGGTCCGCGTGGTCCACCCCAAGGGCACGTTCGTCTACCGCCTCGCCGGCCGCGACCGGCAGACCTCGGCGTCGTACTACACGCCGAAGTCCCTCACCGAGGTGACGGTCGAACTGGCACTCAGGCATCGTCTCAGCGACGACACCTCAGCCAAAGAGCTCCTCGAATGGCGCATCTGCGAACCCGCCCTCGGCTCGGGAGCGTTCCTGAACGAGGCGATCGACCAGGTGGCGGCGGAGTACCTGCGACGCCGGGAGCGGGAACTGGGCAGACGCGTCGACGCCGAGCAGCGCCAGATCGAACTTCAGAAGGTCAAGGCTTATGTCGCGCTGCACAACGCCTACGGCGTCGACCTCAACGCCACCGCCGTGGAGCTGGCGGAGGTGTCCCTGTGGCTCAACTCGATGCACCCGGGGATGCGGGCACCGTGGTTCGGCCTGCACCTGCGGCGGGGCAACTCGCTGATCGGCGCGGGACGGAAGGTCTACGGACCGGACGTCCTGGCGGACGGCCCCTGGCTGTCCAAGGCGAATGCGCTCCCACCGACCGAACTCCCCTTCCGCGACGGCGACCTGCCCGAAGGCGCCGTCCACCACTTCCTGCTGCCCGCCGTGGGCTGGGGCGCGGTCGCGGGGGAGTCGGAGGCGAAGAAGCTCGCCGAGGACCAGGCGAAGGCACTGGGCGCGTGGCGTCGGGGCATCCTGAAGGCACCGAAGGCCCCCAAGCCGTTCGAGGAGCGGGGCGAGGAGACGCCGGACAAGCGCCAGAAGCGCTTCGACAAGTGGAACAAGGCCGCCACGAAGACCGAACTGCGGCGCCTGCAGCGGGTCGCCCGCCGGGCCGAGTTCCTGTGGAGCCTGGTCGCCAAGCGCCTCGAACTGTCCGAGCGCAAGGTGTCCCGGCGTATCGAGGTCTGGGGCGCGGACTGGCTCGGCCCGTCCGACGAGGCAGCGGACAAGCAGCGCGTACTCGACGACCTGACGGTCGCCGGCACCCCGTACTGGCGGCTCAAGACCGTCATGGACACGTGGTGCGCCCTGTGGTTCTGGCCGCTGGACAAGGTGTCCGCGCTGGACGGCACGGCGCCGGAGTACGGTCCGGGCGGCGGGGTCGTCCGGGCGGCGGACGTGGCGGCGCTGATGTCGGATCCCACCGCCGCCGACGCCGTTCCAGTCCCGACAGCTCCGTCCGCCGCACCCGCGCCGGAACCGACCGGGCCCGCACCGGGCGATCTCGCCTGGCAGGCCGCCGGCCTCTTCGACAACCCCACCGGCGAACAGGGCGACTTCGCCTCGTTGCTCGACGGCGGCGAAGACACCGAGGCGGGCCTGCGCTCGAAGGGACGGAACACGGGCGGTGGCCGCAAGTCACAGCTGGGGGAGGACCCGTGGCGCCCGGTCATCCCCCTGAAAACCTTCGCCGACTGGCTGGACTTCCTGGAGGCCGTACTCGGCCGCGACGACCCCGGCGACGGCTCCTTCCTCGACGGCCTGGACGACCTCCCCGTCGACGAGGCGCTGCCCCTGCTGGAGGCGTACGAACGCACCCTGGACGGCGCCCTGGGCATGGACCGCGTTCTGAACCTGCCGATGCGGTTCCCGTGGCTCAACGTGGTGGAGGACATCGCCGGTTCCACGGAGAAGGACATCAAGGCGGAGGACGGCCACGGCTTCTTCCACTGGGAGCTCCACTTCGCCCACGTCTTCCGGGGCCCGGCGGGCGGGTTCGACCTTCAGGTGGGGAATCCGCCTTGGGTGCGGCCGGACTGGGACGAGGCTCTCGTACTAGCTGAGATTAACCCGTGGTTCAAGCTTACTGATCAACCACCTGCTGATCGTTGGCGTAATTACAAAGACGCGGCGCTAGCAGACGTAGTTCGCCGCACTAAGTACCTCAATGAGCTAGCTGAGATTGCGGGCACGGCTGGGTTTTTGAGCGCCACCGCCACTTATCCAGCGATCGCTGGGACACGACCAGACCTCTATCGAGCGTTCATGTGTGAGGTCTGGCGTCATTTGGGTGTCGCTAGTACGGCCGGGTTGGTTCATCCGGACACGCATTTTACCGGCGTGAAGGACGGGAAACTACGTGAGGTTGCATACCGCCACTTGCGGACACACGCCCACTTTTCCAACAGGCGCGGAGTCTTTTCCGAGATTCATGCGAATACTGAATTTGGCGTTCACATCTACGGCGAAGCGAGGGAGCCAAAGTTCACGCACTTGAGTTGGCTGTTCACTCCGGCCACTCTACGTGATTCGTTCCATCACGATGGAGCGGGACCGCTTCCAGGTATCAAGTCTGAAGGAAAGTGGGAAATCCGAGCTCATCGAGCACGATTGGTGGAGGTCGATGCAGAGTTGCTTGCAGAATGGCATCGATTGGCCGGCGACTCTTCGATCCCTGCCAGCCAGGCGGCACTCCTGTACCCGGTAACTGCCGACGAGCAGGGGGCTATTAGGGCATTGTCGGCAGTCAGTGACCGCTTGGGCGCACATAATCCACAGATCACTGTTGGCATGTTCGAGAATCTAGCTACTAAGAAGCTCGGATTGTACCGCTGGGATACTACAACGCCGGAGACTCTCGATGAGGTGATTCTCCAGGGCCCTCATTTGGGTGTGGCGAATCCCTTCAACAAGCAACCCAACATTCCGTGCCGGACCAACCGTGACTGGTCAGCTTGGGATCTTAAGAAGCTTCCCCTTGCCGCAGTGCCGAGAACTAACTATGTGCGAGACTGTAGTGTGCAGGAATATCGCGCTGTTCAGGATCGGTGGATTGATTCTTCCCGTATGGATAACGACTGGAAGCCTTCCGCCGCAGAGTGGGCCGCGAGAGGTGAAACGTTGCGAGAAGAGGAAATGGCGTTGCCTGTGGCAGATCAGTTGAATCTGCTTCGTGCAAAATCGTGGCAGTCACGTCCGTATACAGAATATTTTCGGCTTGCGTGGCGGGTTATGATTCCATTTGATACGGAGCGGAGCCTCTTCGCGTCTCTGATTCCTCCCGGCCCGGCGCATGTTCATACCGTCGAGTCAATGGCGCTGCCCGACAATCGCGCCACGGCGTTGAATGCTGGTCTGTGGTCTGCGCTGCCACTCGACTACCTCCTTCGCATTACAGGCCGCTCGCATCTGCAGGTAGCGGAAGCTCGTAAAATGCCGTTCGCTGATCCTTCGCACCCTCTTGCATCCTCCCTTCTGGTGCGAGCGTTGCGTCTGAATTGCCTCACTGATGCTTACTCTTCCCTTTGGAGTGAACTTTACGACGCGGCCTGGCGTGAGTCTGAGAGGTGGGGCGTCGTTTGGCCTCAGTTGGCGCCACTGGCGGGACATCTCACGCCGACTTGGGGGTGGGATACCCCTCTTCGAAGTGAGTATGGGAGGCGTGCTGCCCTTGTCGAAGTGGATGCGCTAGCTGCGGTTATGCTGGGAATCAGTGCAAATCAATTGGTGGCGCTATGTAATTCTCGGTACCCTATCCTCATGGACTATGAGTCCGAAACATGGTTCGATGCCAGTGGTCGAAAAATCTCCAGGAACCATCACGCCTATGGAATAGGGCAGACTAAAGAAGTATTTGAACAGTTTTTGCTCTATTGCAATGAAGAGCGAGGTGATCCGCCGGAGGGCTATGCCGCCCCGTTCTATAAGGTCGATCGTGAGCGAGAACTTCGTGCTGCGCACGAGTATTTTGCTCGGCAGATGAAGGCGTGACGCGGCGGCTTGTGCGGGTAGGCGAAAAACTGGACGCGCCCTCCCCGTTTCAGTGGAGTGGGCGCGTCGACTTTCAGGAGGTTTGTGTTTGAAAAGATATTAAACCAAATATGAAGGCGCCGATGCCGGCGGCCACCATAAGCGGTTGCGCCATCTTCTCGTTTGTGTGTGTTATGTAGGCGGCTGACCCTGCGCACACTAAGGCGAGTGCTAATATTAGGGAACTTCTATCCATCTGTATCTCCGACGTGTCAACGCATGGAACCGGGCGGCGAGTGCGTTTGTACTAGCTTGGTTGGTCAGATGGGTTCACGGAGGCTGAGCAAGGTATTCCCGTCAGTGGTGCACCAGGCGGTCCATCCATTCACGGGATGTCCGGCTAGAGCCGCACAGGCTCCTGAAGGGGTGTCGTGAACTGTCCCGTCTTCAAGACGAAGCTTCCCGTCTTCCGTCACGACAGCTTCGTGGACTATTCCGAGCTTCCGGCGACGCCACGTCAGAACTTGTCCCACTGCGAGGCGACCAGTCGAAATCGGCTGGATGAGTGGTGATCTCCGACTGCGCTTAGTCGCTAGGTTGGGGGAAGGCGGGTCCAAACCCAGTAGGCGACGTAGCACACTGTTGGGAGTGTCCAGCAACGGCTTGGCTTCCCGCTCCAAGCAGGCGTATACGTCATCATCGACTTCGATCCTATGTGCAGCCACGACTTCCTCCATCAGAGTGACGACTTGAAGGAGAGTACCTGTCGAGGTGTCGAGGTGTCGAGGTTCCTCGGCAAAGTTTCATGGAGGTCCTGCCGCACCCAGTTGGCTCCTGAAACGGCACAGCCCCGCACCGGGTGGGGTGCGGGGCCACTGTGTGCGCTCTGAAGCGTCTAGTGTCGGGCCACGAGCGAGAGGAAGGAAGTCCAGGTCGACGAGGTGAGAGCGAGTTGCGGACCCCGGCGCCTCTTCGAGTCGCGGACGTGGACGGTGTCCGGGCATGTTGCTACTTCGACGCAGTCGTCGCCGTCGGAGCCGCTGTAGCTGCTCTTGAACCAGATCAGTTCGTATGTGCTCATAGCGCTCCTTGCATCCGCCTCAACAGGCTCCGGGAGTCTTCCGGGGTGAGGGCCTGTGAGCGCATCTTGGCATACCGCTGGAGCATGATGCTGACCTCCTTGCGGTCTGCGATCAGCATCCCACCGCGTTGCCCCTCGGAGTAGCCCAACCACCTGTTCTCCTGGGTCTCCAAGAGTCGCATCGGCCCGTCGAAGCCTGCGTGATCCGGTTGCCGCAACGGCATGAGCTGAAGCTCCACGTTGAACTGGGATGCCCGCTCCAACAGGTGACTGATCAGCTCTCGTGTCACCTCGGCTCCACCTGTGCACCGCTCGATGAGTGCCTGTTCGATGATGAAGCTGAACGCGATCGGTGGCTTGCGGCGGAACAACTCCTGACGTTCCAGACGCGCGGCCACTTGTCGATCCACCTGTTCCTCGTCCTTCACGGGAGGGACGCTGGTCGTTACAGCCCGTGCGTATGCCTCCGTCTGCAAGAGGCCCGGAATCACCCTGCATTCGTACGTCCACAAGGTGATCGCTTCTTCTTCGAGCCGCGCCCACTGCCTGAACCAACTGGCGATTCCAGGTTGCCGGGACAGATGCCGAGCCGCCCCCTTCAGTGCCCCGAACGCGTCCAAGGCCACCTCCGCCCGTTCCACGAAGGGCGGCGGCGGGTAGCGTCGGCCTTGCTCGATGGAGGCCACCGTCGGAACCGAGTACCGCACCTTCGGGGCGAACTGCTCCTGGGTCAGGCCGGCCCGCTTCCGGAAGGCCTTGAGGACTTCGCCAAACGACTTGAGGCTGTCCGACATCTCCGGCTCGCTGCCACCACAGCCGAGAGTGCCCGCCCCGCTCGTGCCGTCCGCCATGTCAGTTCCTTCCGGTCGCCCCGCGCTCACCAACCCCATCGACCTGATTATGGTCACGCACGGTTACCCATACTGTCCATTGTGTGAACTCCTACGCTGGCGGCGCGTACGGGTCGCTGACCTGGTGAACCGAGCGAAAAGCCCGAGAAGTTGGGGCCATGACGCCAACCGTCCCCCACCGGACCTCGATTACCGTACGTATGTTCACCCAGCGGTTCAGCTCCACACCACTGGGCGCCCGCCTCGCCCGGCAGCTCGCGCTGTACCGGCTGCATCGCTGGGACATCCCGTACGGAACCCCGGTATCCGACACCGCCGCCCTGATCGTTGCGGAGTTGGCGGCCAACGCGGTCACCCATGGCCGCGTGCCAGGCAGGGACTTCGAGCTGGCGCTCGTACTCATGCCGTGCGGACGAGCGTGGGAACAAGCGTCGGTCGCGAGTCCCGCCCCCGGAGCAGGCGCCGACGTGCGCGATGACGTACCGCGCCCCGCCCGCGTCCTCCGTATCGACGTCTCCGACACACGGGGCGAACACCGACCGCCACGCCCGGGTGAGATCACCGCTCCGGACGACGGTGCCGCTGGAGGCCGAGGGCTGCTGCTCGTCGGGGCGTTGGCCGACCGGTGGGAAGTCCTGGACCGCCTGCCGATCGGCAAGACCGTACGAGCCGAACTCGACCTGCCGTACTGATGAGACCGCTGTCTCGCGACGACGACCTCCCCGCCGGCCAGGGTGCTGTCGCCGCGCGGTGACCTACTGGGTGGTCGAGCCGGACGGCTGGGAGTCGCCGTCCGGCGGCCGAGGGTCGGGCACTCGTGGGCTGGGCGGGGGGCCCACCAGTCGAGCGGGGTCGAGCATGACCGCTCCGAACTCACGAACCAGGAGACCGTGGATGCTCTCCCACCTGTACATCCGGCTCCGCTCTCGCCGCTCGGCCCAGCGCTCGTGCAGCCGCATCCCGCTGAAGATCGCGAGAGCGCACGCCAGGATGACGGCGATGAGGGCATAGATGGGCGTGTAACGGTCGTCGAACATCGACCGTTGCTCGTCCACCTGCTGGGCGTTCACACCGAAGAACCCGAAGAGCAGACTCAACGTACCGGTGATGGTGGTGACGAAGGTGACCGCTACGACTGTCCGGATGCGGCGCCGGTCTGCGGCGCGTTGTTCGGCGCTTTCCACGGAGGTCAACTCGGCGGCGATGGCGTTGCCGAGGCGTGTCAGCATCTGACCGATGACGGCGGATCGCTCGGTGAGTCCCATCGCCGTGTAGAGAGCGTTATGGAAGCTCTCCACCCGCAGGGCGGGAACGAGAGTCCCTATGTCGCCGCCTGCCTCGACGCTGTAACTGAGTTCCAGTTCGAGGTGGCTCAGACCATCGGAGATGGCTTCCAATGCGGTGCGCCGACGATGTATGTCGCGTTCCCCGTCGGGGCGGGCGCGGAAGCGATGCCCGTAGGAGTAGGTGATCTCCCGGATCTCCCGCAGGCGGGCCGCGGAGCCTACCGTCTGTACGGCGGAGAGCAGGACGCAGTTCTCTATGTAGTCCTGATGGCCGCAGATGAGGCTCGCGTACGGTCCGAGGGCCCCGACTGTGGTGGGACGTCTGTTCAGCTCTGCTGGATAGGTGATGGAGCTGTGTTCCGGTCGGTACGGGAGATCCGTGCGGTAGATGACCCGCTGGACGGTGTCCTCGTCGGGAGCGTCCTCCGGGGATGCCACGCTTCGGAACACCAGTTGGTGTCGTTCGGGCAGGAAGCCGGGTTGCTGCCCTTGCGCGCAAGGAAGGGCATCGAAACCGGCACGCTCGCCTGCCAGCCGTTCCAGAGGAATACCGGCGCATTCAATGCTGGCGTAGTAGAGGTCCTCCATCAGCGGCACCGCTTCGACGAGGCCGAGCGGCACGTCCAGCGTCAGAGCGACCAGGATCTGCCCCGATGGGTGGAGAAAGTGCCAGAGCGTGGCGGCTACGGGGGAGCCCGTTCGCCAGCGCTGGCATACGAGAGAGGCGCAGTCCAAGGTCTCCTTACGGAGGACTCGTGGTAACTGTCTCTCGGCGCTTACGTAGAACGGGGTCAGGCGACCGAAGTCGAGTGTCTCGGTCAGGGGGCGGCGGTCAGAGGGCAACTGGGCCGGATCGCAGACCCAGGACGTCGAGTAGACCGAGGTGATGCGGAGATGCGGGCGCGATGCGTACGGGGCGAAGAGGCCGCCGCCCGATCCGTCAGAGCGCGTGCCATCGCTGTTCAAGGTCGCCCTTCCGTAGAGACTGCATGCGCAACGCGAACTCGTCCGCTGCCGCGCCGGACTGGGCGTTCTGCATGAGCCAGGTCGTCATGCCCAGCTCCCGGGTGGTGCGGAGTACCGGATAACCATGCCACTGGGTGACGTCGAAGCCGTAGGACCGGACGAAGTCCGCGTAGTCACCGGGCGGCAGGCCGAGGCGGTCGACGGCGATGGCTGTGGGAACGAGGTCCCAGGCGCGCGGGCCGATCGCCACCGCCTCGTAGTCGATGAGGAGAGCTCGCGACCCGTCGCACAGGATGTTGCCGCGGTGGGCGTCACCGTGCACCAGGTGCTGGGGCGAGGTGGCGATCAAACTGCGGAAGCCGTCCTCTGCTGCGTCGCAGGCCTCGGCCAGGAACTGAACGTCGTCCCGCTTGATGCCGGAGACGACCTCAAGTCGGCGGCGCATGATGGGGAACGGGTCGAGCGGAGGCAGGGGGAAGTCCGGATCCGGTAGTGCATGCAAGTCGCGCAGGAGGTCCGCGAGTACGGTGACGGATGTAGTGGGAGCGCTGTCCGGCACGTAGGTCCAGAACGTCACCAGCCTGCCGTCCGCCTCGACAGGTTGTGGATCGTCCGTTGGATGCACGGAGGGGAACCCCTGGTGTGCGAGCCAACGGGCCACGGCGAGTTCTTTGGCTACCTTCTCGGCCATCTCCTTCGAACGAGCGACCCGGACGACGACGCCGGCCTCGGGAAGAGCGAACAGCGCGTTCTCGCCGAGCCGTAAGAGTCGTGCATCCGGGATGCCTGGCAGCCCGGCGGCGTCGCACGCGACGAGCATGGCGTGTCGCGCATTGTCCTCGGTCAACCCTTCCTGGGTTGTGTCACAGTCCATCTGGATCAGCCTCCCGAGGTGGCGGAGGTGCTGTCAAGGCGCCGACAGAGGCGGGAACGCGAGTTCGGGACCGGGTGACTTCAGCAGCGCCCCCGCGATGTCCCCACGCGTGCCGGGGCTTGTCGACCAGGTCAGTGCCGTGGCAGCCCGTGGTCAGCGTCGTCAGCCCGTGCGACCGGTCAGCCGGTGCAGTAGTTCCCGCGCCTCCCATAGATCCGCTCCTGCCCGAGAGTGGAACTCGTCGTCACCCAGGTGCTCACAGGTTCGGTACGCGAACTCGCCGAGCCACTTCATTTGGTCTGCACTGATCTCGATCCGCATGTCGGGTAACTTACGCTCCTCGCGCACCGCTGACCGCAGCTCAAGAAACTGGGGCCATGCATCATCGCCCTCCAAGAGGTACCAGGCCTCCCTGATCTCTCGGACGATGACTCGGAAAAGATACTGGTCTCTGCCGTGGAGCTCCATGCTGCCCGCGACGGCCTGTACCTCGATCACGTGGCGTCATTCCGGTTCTTCGTCAAAGCCTTCCCTTTCTCTGGAGTGAGCATCGTGCCATCGGGTGGGGAGGCGGAGTCCTCGATAGGGTCCTTCTATCGCTCGCTCACCTGAAGCGGAAAGTGTTTCTACAGGTCGTGTAGTCGTTCATTGTTCGAGCTTCCTTTTCCCTGTCAACCACTCCCTCCCGCGAGGGGTGATGGCCAGCCACCACAACGCTCCTTGAGGCTCCCAATCAAGACGAGAACATCCATCGATGAACTTGACCAGTGAGTCGTCGATCGACGTTTTCCAGGCCTCGAATCCACTCTCTCCCAAGTCGCCGATGTCCATGAGGTTGGCGAGTAGGAGGGAGCGAAGGAATTCAATGGAGATTTCTTTGGCATCGCCAGCCGCTGACTCTGCATATTCTGAAGTGATGGCCAGCAAATCGTCGACTGGAACCCAGTCGTCCTCCGCATCGGTCAGAATTTCTTCCGTGAGCGGGATAACCCAATCATCCACCGGAACCACCTGATTCATCCTGTTCGATGTGTATCTTCTTGGGCCGCTTGGAGCCTGGCTCGAAGATGTCGATGGTCTCGCCATCTGATTGCGAGCTTTCCCTCCACTGGATCACGGTACCGTCATCCAGCTTGTATACCTCGGGAACCTTCGGGCCACGAGACGGAAGCTGATCGGAGTTTGCGGTCCAGCGAGATAGTCCATTTCGGCGGCGCTCTTCACTTGGATTGGTTCTGGTGTGAGAAGCCCGGTGGCGAGCTACGGCCTGCCTCGACGAGGCCTCCGCGCGGTCGGTACGGCTGCTGCTTGACGGCCGGCGTGGTCCGACTACCGGTTTTTCGGCGCCAGTCGTGCCAGGGCGTTGTCGCAGGCATCGGCATTGCTGGGAACGAGAAATTTCATCCGGTCGAAGAATAGGCGGCCGTTTTTCTGTAACCGCTCGATGAACAAGTATTTCATCGACCACGGCATTACGCCCTTGGGTCGGCCGGTGTAACGACACAAGGAGGTGTCCGACTCCAACCCGCTTGAAGGTCAGTTTGATCGGCTGGTCAGGGAAGAATGTGTGCACCTCGTCCCGCTTGCGCAACTCCTCGATCATATTTAAGATGTACGCCCAAAGCTGGTCCACATAGTCCCACAGCTCTCGGTCGAGAATGGGGACTCCGTGTACGAACAGATCAATGGCCCCGTCAATATAGTCTGAGTTGCGCGGTGGCGCAGCCTCGGTTACGAGGGTGAAGCCTTCGCTCGGGTTCCCGAGGTAGGAATTGATATCGATGGTCACATAGTTACTTATTGTTTCTCTTCAGGGTGGGGAGGTGCTGGTTCATCCGCCGAGGTCAGCATGTTGTAGTACGCGACCGCATAATCGCTCCCGAGTTCCCTTTGTAGTCTGGTGGCGAGTGCCGTGCCCTTCTCGACGAAGGTAGATTCCGCCCTGTCGTCAGAGAAGCCCGACGACAATGGATCGTCGGGATCGTAGGTCGCTTCATACTCCTCGGCCCATCGCCCGATGTCTGCGATCAATCCCCGGCTGATCGGCAGAGTGGCGGCCGGGACATTGTCCATGGATGCGAGACGGCCCACCCACACCGGGTAGCACTCATACTCGGCCATAAGTTTGACACGTACCATTGCAGGAGCCTCCTGCGTCAGGGAGCACTTTTCGGGTTTGCGCCCACGATGAACCCATTGTTTCCGACCGTTACCGCGACTCGCTGAGTCGTCCCCTCGAATTGAACCTCGTAGATCGGGCGGCTTCCCTGCATCCCGACCTTCTCCCCCTGGGTTACTGCCTGCATAACCAGCTCGGGAACGTTTTCACGCGAGACACCCTTGGTTTCGAATTCTTCTGCATGCCTCATGATGTGTTCCAGGCCTGCTCGTTGGTTGCCATTTTCGAGGAAGACGGCTTGCCCATCCTTGGTCCACTGCGCGGCGACAAGATCATCCTCCGAGAACCTTGTTCCCGCTTGCTTGAGATGATCCACCACGCTGCTGTCGACCGATGCGCATTTCCCTGCCAGGCCCAGGGGATCCGCCCAGGTCCAGGGGTTGCTCACCCAGGCCACATGGTTCGGGCCGGCGGCGAGGCCGAGCGGGTCGGGGCTGGTGTAGCGGGCGGTGGCCGGGTCGTAGTGGCGGTGCAGATTGTAGTGGAGGCCGGTTTCCGGGTCGGCGTACTGGCCGGGGTGGCGCAGCGGGGTGTGGGCGGTGGCGCCGCGGGCCACGGCGGTGGTGCCCCAGAGGGTGCTGCGGGTGCGCCAGGCGAGGTCACCGTCGGGGGTGACGAGCTCGGTGGGGGTGCCGATCAGGTCCGTGATGATGGCGAAGAAGCGGGCGTCGACGGCCTGCTGGGTTTTGGGGTCGAGGGCCCGCTCGGTTTGGGCGACGGGGGCGAGGCCGGCGTAGTCCCAGGTGAGAGCGATCGACGGGGCGTTGGCGCGCGTAGAGGTGGTCTGTTCGATGACCTGGGCGCCGTCCCAGGTGAAGACGGTCTCCTCGGCCACGGTGCCGTCGGCGGCGAGGCGTTGTTTGGCGCTGCGGCGGCCGAGGGGGTCGTAGCGGTACCGCCAGGTGGTGCCGTCGGGGGTGGTGCAGGTGGTGAGGCGGTCTTCGGCGTCCCAGGTGTAGCGCCAGACGTCGGGTTTGCGGGAGAGGCGGGTCTTGCGGCGTTCGATGACCCGGCCGGCCTCGTCGTGGAGGTAGGTCCAGCGGCCTGCTTTGTGCAGCCGGGTGCCGGTGTACTCACGGTCGCCCAGTGCCGAGTCACCGTGGGACGCGGGCCAGGTGGCCTGGGTGAGGTTGCCCGCGGTGTCGTAGGCGTAGGTCTCGGTCCAGTTCCGGCCGGTGACCTGGGTGACGCGGCCGGCGCGGTCGAGGCGGAAGTGGCGGGTGCTGCCCCGGCGGTCGGTGACCGCGGTGAGGTAGCCGTCGGCCCGGTACTCGTATGTCTGCTCCTGCACGACCGCGCTGCTGTCCGGCCGGTGTGCCGTGGTGGGCGTGGTGACCGTCTGGGCGAGGAGGCGTCCGGCGGGGTCCCACTGGTTGGCCCAGGTCAGCCCCGTATCGACGTGGCGGCTGGTTTCGCGTCCGGCGGCGTCGAAGGCGGAGTCGAGGGTGTGGCCGTCGGTGTCGAGGCCGACGCGGTTGCCCGCGGCGTCGTAGGCGTAGGTGGTGACAGTGCCGGACGGGGTGATCCGGCGCACCGGTCGGCCGAGCGGGTCGCGGTCCAGGACGAGGACGCGGCCTTCGTACATCTCGGTGCGCGCCCGGCCCATGCGGTCGCGCTGGATGACGAGTTCGGCGTCCGGCGTGGTGGCGGCGACGAGGTGGCCGGCGGGGGCGTAGGTGTAGCGAGTCGCGTCGCCGTCGGCGTTCTTGACGGTGATACGGCCGAGCTGGTCGCGTTCGTATGAGACGGTCTGACCCAGGGGGTTCGACCGCTGGCACAGGCGTCCGGCCGCGTCGTGGGCGTAGACGAGGCGGCGGCCGTCGAAGTCGTGTTCGGCGGTGACGAGGCCGCTGGGGTCGTACTCGTAGTCCCAGGTCAGTCCCTGGGGGTTGGTGACCTGGCGCAGCCGGAGTTCGGTGTCGTAGTGGAACTCGCTGTGGGTGCCGTCGGGTTCGGTGCGGGCCGCGAGGAGGTCGAAGTGGGTGTATTCGTATGCCGTGGTACCGCCGACGGGGTCGATGTGACGGGTGAGGTTTCCTTCGCCGTCCCATTCCCAGGACTCGACGGCTCCGTCCGGGCCGGTGCGGCGGATGAGCCTGCCCTCCGCCGTCCAGCTCATGCGGGTGACGTTGCCCAGCGGGTCGGTCGCCGTGACCGGGCGGCCGAAGGGGTCGCGCTCGTAGGTGAGGGTGGCGCCGAGCGGGTCCGTCACGCTGAGCGGTAGCCCGGCGGCATTGCTCTCGACGCGCGTCGTGCGGCCCAGCGGGTCGGTGACGGCGGCCAGGTGGCCCCGCTCGTCGTAGGCAAGGGTGACGGTGGTGCCGTCCGGCCGCACCGTGCGGGTGAGCCGTCCCGCCTCGTCGTAGTCGCGGCGGGTGACGGCTCCGTCCGGTTCCCGCGTCCTGAGCAGGTTGCCGGTCTCGTCGTAGGTGAGGGCGGCGGTGGTGCCGTCGGGGCGCTCGACGCTCAGGGGGCGGCCCAGATCGTCGTAGGTGTAAGCGGTCGTGGCGCCGAGGGGGTCGGTGACGGTCAGGGGGCGGTGCTCGTCGTCATAGGTCGTACGGGTGGTCCGTCCCGCGCGGTCGGTCTCGGCGACGACCCGCAGCCGGGAGTCGATGGTGAACAGGGAGGTGTGGCCGAGGGAGTCCGTGACTCGCGTCGTCGTGCACGCCGGCTCGGGGCTGTGCAGTCCGTACTCGAAGCGGGCCCGCAGGTGTCCGGCCTCGCCCTGGTGATGGACGCAACGGTCCTCGTCGTCGTAGGTGTACGAGAACGAGCGTCCGTTGCTGTCGGTCCAGGTGACGATGCGGCCCCGCCGGTCGACCTGGTAGTGGGTGGGGCGGTCCGCCGAGTCGGCTGTGGAGGTGAGGAAGCCGCGGTCGGAGTAGGCGTAGGTGCGCAGCCGTACCGGACCGTCGGGTGTGGCGAGTGAGAGCCCGGTGATGCGGTCGGCGGCGCGGGTGAAACGGAGATCGTAGCCGCCGGAATGGGTCATGGAGTGGGGACCGGCGGTGTCCCATTCGACCGAGATCCAGTTTCCGAGGTGGTCGGATATGGAGGCGAGTCTCGCAATGCCGTCGCCTCCGGGTGCGGCCGTGGGCGGCGGATCGAAGGTGCGGGTGGTGCGGGTGACGGGGTCGGTGAGTTCGTAGGAGCCGTCGGGGAGCCGGTCCAGTGACCACGGGATCCCCTGCAGCGGGGTCACCGGCAGGCCCGGAGCCGGATGCGGGTAGGCGCGGACGCTGCCGTCGGCGGCGACGTGGACGACGCCTTCGGCATCGACTTCCAGGCGTTCGTCGATGGTGGAGGACCAGGTGGGGCCGAACCAGCCGCCGTTGCGGTACGCGGACTCGAACGTACGGGTGAACTCCAGGGGGAGACTGCCGGGGAGGACGATGTCGGTCTGTGGCAGCACCATGCGCCCGGTGGCCATGTCGACCGGCTCGTTCCGCAGGACCTTGCAGTTCAGGTCGCGGGCCAGGTCGCTGAGGCGTTCCTTGACCGATTTACGAGCGGTTTCCTTGGCTCCTTGCTCGACGGCCTCCTTGCCCAGTCCCTTCAGGCCGCCCTTCAGTCCTCCCTTGGCGGCCCCGCCGGCCCCCTTGCCGCCGACGAGATCGATCGCGACGCTGCCGAGGGCTTCGGAGGGATCGCGCCAGTTCTGGTTCTTCACGATGCCCACCAGGCGTTCCGGGTGGGCGACGGTGGAGGCGAGGCTGGTGAGGACACCGTTGGCGTTCTGGAGGTACTGGCCGGGGTGGGTCAGGTTGTACGGGTCGGTGGGGTTGAGCATCCGGACCAGACCGACCGTCTCGCCGAGGCCCTTCCAAGCTCCCACGGACGTATGCATGCCGCTGAGGACCATGCCCTCGACCAGGTCCCGGCCCATCGACGTGACCTGGTCCCAGCCGCCGGGCGGCTCCGGTGCCAGTCCGGTCAGGTTCGTCATGGTGCCCTTGGTCCGGCGAGCGGCGTCATCACGCTGGTGGCGGGCCTCGGTCACCATGTGCTGCGCCTGCTCCAGACCGGCCTCGCCCGGATCCTGGAACGCGGCCGGGCGGGGGCCGGGGTCCTGCCCGGCCTCGTTGCGCCGGTTCCATTCGTCCGCCTGCGCGTTGTAATCGGCCACCGCCTTGTCGGACGCGGCCTTGGCCTGCTTGAACAGCGCGACGGCTTCCCTGGCCTGTTCCTGGGCCCACTGGACGGTGGAGGCATACGCCACGAGCGCCTTCGCCGCTTCCTCGCAGGCGTCGGCGGCGGAGAGCCAGAACTTCGGCTGCGGCTCGAACTCGGCCCGGAACGCGTCCCCGGCCTCGCCCTCCCAGCCGTGGACGTCCAGGCCCTTCATCCCCGTGCCGAGCCGGTCGAACGCCTTGAAGAAGTCCCGCAGATGCTCAGCTTGTTCGGTCAGCTTCCGCACATCCCCGTGGATGATCTCCTTGGGGTCCTCGGTCTCGCCGAGGCCGCGCTCGGCGACATCCGCGCCGAGCTGGTCGGCCGTCCACTCGGACGCGTCCCGTACTCCCTCGGCCGTGCCGTCGAGTCCTACCGCGTCCAGGCCGTCGGCGGCCTTGTCACCTGCCCACTCGACCCCGTCCCCGACCACACCCGAGACATCGCTGATGAAGTCGCCCACGCCCACGGCCTACTCGCTCCCGTCGCCCCGCTGTCCGGTCTCGGGTGGCCCGTCCCACTGCCAGTCGCTGCGGTCCCGCGCGGCCGAGCCGGCCACGTCCTGCCACGGTGAGGTGCTGAAGTCCTCGCCGGACTGCTGCCATTGGTCGCCCATCTCGCCCCAGTCCGGCTGCGAGGTGTCCATCTCCGGGATCCGTGGCCGCACGGTGTCCCACACCTCGCCCCAGGACTTGTCCGCCGCCTTGTCGCCCTCCGCCATGCCCTGCTGCGGGTTGTACGAGCCGGCCGTGGTCGCGATCTCCTTCAAGGAGCCGACCACGTACTCCTCCTGCTCGTGATACAGACCCGCCGACAGGCCGAGTTTCCACGCGATGTCGTTCGCGTCCTGCATCTTCGAGTGGATCGCCAGGGCCCAGCGGTCACAGAACTGACCGAAAGTATCCGCCAGTTCACCCGAACCCATCTCCATCCCCGACAAGCTCAAGGACTGGAAACCGTGCCCTAGCTGTGCGGTGATCGAGAAATAGCCCGTCTCCTCCAGCTCGCTGATCGCCGCGGACAAGCCGCGCTCGACCTGCCGGGCCGACTCGGGATCGAAGCTGTAGCCGCTCATGACGACACCCCCTGGCCGGAATCCTCGGTCACCGCCACATGGCCAGGCACGATGCCCTGCGCCGGAGGCAGCAGGAACGCCCCCTCGCTCCCCACGTCCACCGCGACTCCGCACGGCACGCGGATCTCCGCGAGGGTCTCGTCCAGGAGGCGAGCACCGTACACCCGCCGGAACTCCCACCCGCCGCCCTCACCACGCGCCTGCGCGAACGCGGTCAACGTGTCCGTGTCCGTGAACGCGAAGACCCAGCGCAGACCTGCCTGGTCACCAGTGAGGATGCCGCCGTCACGGATCGGCACCAGCACCAGAGACCTACGGAACTCGCCCAGCACGGAGTGCACTTGCGCCAGCGCCAGGTCCGAGTCCCCGGTGTCCTCCCACAGCACAACGGTCACCCGCTTCCTCGTTCGAACAACCCCTCGACTCTAACCCGATGTGAGGCCGAGGCCCGAGGAATTGAGGCCATGACGCCAACCAGCTGATACGGGAAAGCGCACACGCTGGACTCGCCCTGCCGCCCTGCCGCCCTGACGCCGTCACACCTCATCTATAGAGTTGATCGCGGGCACTGTGCGAGTCACGGTGACGGTCACGGACGAGGGCGGCGACGGGGAGTCATGGCGAGCCTGGAGGACAGCAGCGGCAGCGGCGGCAGGCGGGCCGGTGGGGGTGAGCGACATCGGGGGTATCAGCGGTACCTGCCGCTCGACGCGGCCGATGAGGTCGACGCGGCCGGGCTCTTCTCCACGTACGCGCCCGTCGAGGTCGGGGACGACGGCCGGCCGACCGGGGTCGAGTGGGAGGAGCCGTCCGACGAGACCGACGAGGACTGGGCGTCGGAGTCGCCGGACTCCATCTCGGCGCCCTTCCGGCCCGAGAGCATCAAGATCGATACCCAGTCGACCACCGTCGACCTGCTGCTGTCCCGGCTGCGCGAGGACATGATCGATCTCGCGCCGGACTTCCAGCGCCGGGCCGGGATCTGGAGCGACGTGCAGCAGAGCAGCCTGATCGAGTCGCTGCTGCTGCGCATCCCGATCTCCTCCTTCCACATGGCGCAGGACGAGGAGGACAACTGGGCGGTCGTGGACGGCATCCAGCGGCTGACGGCCATCGCCCGGTTCATGGCGCCCGAGACCGTCGGCATGCCGCCCCTCAAACTGCGCGGGCTGGACTACCTCAAGCAGTTCCACGGTCACGGATACGCCGATCTGACCGGGCGGCTCAAGATCCGGCTGCGTGAGACTCAGCTGGTGGTGCACATCATCCAGCAGGGGACCCCCGAGACGGTCAAGTTCAACGTGTTCTCCCGGATCAACACCGGCGGCATGCCGCTCAAGCCGCAGGAGATCCGGCACGCCATGATCGGAGGGCCGGCCCGGAACTACCTGGCTGACCTCGCCGAGGACCCCGCTTTCCTGACCGCGACCGGCGACAGTGTGTCCAACGAGCGGATGGCGGACCGGGAGATGGTCCTGCGGTTCATGGCGTTCCGCATGAGCGACCCGGCCAAGCACACGGAACGGGACTTCGACCAGTTCCTCGTCAACACGATGCACGGGATCAACCGGCTGGGGGACGCGGGGCGGGAGCGGCTGGCCATCGAGTTCCGGGCCGCCATGCGCTGCGCGTCCGACCTGTTCCGCGATCACGCTTTTCGGAAGTGGCGGGGTAAATCAGGTAAATCGCCTATCAATAAAGCCCTGTTCGAGGCTGTCGCCGTCAATCTGGCCATACTCGACGATCAAGAGCGTGAGTATTTGGTAACGTCCCGTGACGCGATGCTCAGGGGCTTCTTCGAGCTGATGGCGGACTGGGACTTCGACCGGTCCATCTCGGTCGCCACCGGCGACCCGAAGAAGGTGCGCACGCGGTTCGAGATGATGGGTGAGCTGTTCCGGGGGAGATGGTGGCGTTGATCGACCGGCTGGCCATGACGAATTTCAAGGCCTTCCAGCACGTCGACCTGCCGCTCGGCCCGCTCACCCTGCTGACCGGTCTGAACTCCTCCGGCAAGAGCAGCGTCCTCCAGGCACTCGCCCTGCTGCACCAGTCGTACACCGCCGGCGATCTCGACCGGGCGGGCGAAGCGGCCCGGGAGGGGCAGCTGAAGACCGGCCCGGTGCCCGGCAACGGCTTCCTGCTCAACGGTGAACTCGTCGGGCTCGGCACCGGCGAGGACGTGCTGCACGAGGACTTCACCGGCGACGAACCCGAGATCACCCTCGCGGTCAGCGAGGGTCCTTACCGGTACTCCTGGACCGTCGGCTACGAGAAGGAGCAGAACCTCCTGCCGCTGACCGGCGTGGACCTGCCGCTCACCAACGCGGGCACCGCCCCGCCGCTCGGTGACGCCGCGGTCTTCCCCGGCTACTTCACGGCCGGGTTCCAGTACCTGCACGCCGACCGCATCTCGCCCGCCGAGTTCTACCCGCGTGACCACCACACCGCGATCGGGCGCGGCTTCCTGGGCGTGCGGGGTGAGCACACCGTGAACTACCTGCGTCACCACGCCGGGCGGTTCGAGGTGCCCGCGGCGCTGCGGCACCGCGGCAGCACGGCCAAGGGACTGCTGCCCCAGGCCGCCGCCTGGATCGGCGACCTGTGTCCCGGCGTCGATATCCAGGCCGCGGCCATCGAGGGCACGGACGTGGTGCGGCTGTCGTACGGGTTCGCCGGGCCGCGCGGGCCCCGGCGGCGGCCCACCAACGTCGGCTTCGGGCTGACGTACGCCCTGCCGATCGTCGTGGCCTGTCTGACCGCCCGTCCAGGGTCGCTCGTCCTGCTGGAGAACCCCGAGGCGCATCTGCATCCGCATGGGCAGACCCGGATGGCGGTCCTCGCCGCGTCCGCCGCCGCGCAGGGTGCGCAACTGGTCGTCGAGACGCACAGCGACCACGTCCTCAACGGTGTACGGCTCGCCGTGAAGCAAGGGCTGCTCGCGCCGGAGCGGGCCGTGCTGCATTACTTCCGGGGTGACCGGGACGGGTCCGGTATCGACATCGTCAGTCCGCACATCGACCGGGACGGACGGCTCGACCAGTGGCCCGAAGGGTTCTTCGACGAGCTGGAGAACACGTTGGAGCGGCTGCTCGACTGAGCCGCTCACGGAGCGGAGCGGGGTGGGGCAGGGCGGGGCAGGGGAAGACGGAGGGGGAGACGTGCCACAGCTGTTCCTGAACGAGAGATCCTGCGAGTCGGCGTGCGAGCCGGACCGGGCCGACCGGGCCATGACGGACTTCGCCGCCGCCGTCCTGAAGGTGTGGCGGACCGACAAGCCCGGCACTGTGCTGGTGGCGCGGGAGCCGGTCACCGGCCTCCAGCTCGCGCAGGGCCACCCCATCGGCAAGTGGCACGGCAACCCGAGGAACCGGGACACCTGGAAGCTCATGCTCCAGATGCAGACCAAGTACCCGCACCGGGTGGTCTACCCGGAGGGCGAGGACTACTACGACATCGAGTACCGCCATGACGGCCGGACCGTGGAGGGGCTCGGCGCGGCCCATCTCATGAAGGGACTGGGCGTCTCCCTGCCGGTCGAGCCGTGCTGGGTCGCCGACCACCTCACCCTGGAGCGCGAGCAGCTCGTCGAGGAGGAGGGCGCGGAGAGCGCGGAGGGCGGGAACGGTTCGGCGGTCAGTGAGGTCCGGGTCCGGCACCTGTCGGTGGCCGAGCACTACGAGACGCACCGGGTCTGGATCCAGGAGGGCGCGGCGGCGCTCCGCAGGGGCGGGCTGGACGCCGTACGCAGTGGGCGGGAACTCTGGCAGGAACGCGCGCGACTGTTCCCGCGGCTGCAGTTCCTGCCGCGGGTCGAGGGCGATCTGCGGGGTCTGGCCGAGGTGTGGGTGGCGCCGGTGCGTGAGCGCCTCGCCGAGCTGGAGGCGGCCGTCACCGCCTGGGACCCGGCCGCGCGGCCCATCGCCCCGGAGTGGAGGTCCGACGTACGGACCGAGTTCCAGCACCGCCGGAAGCTGTGCTGGTTCGCCGACGGGGAGCGGGACGAACTCTTCGACTGGCACTGCGAGTTCCTGCCGAAACCCGGACGGCTGCACTTCCGGTTACTGCACGACCAGCGCACCCTGCGGGTCGCCTACGTCGGCCGCAAACTGGGTGTCTGAGCACCGCGGGGCGGCGTCGCCGCAGGTGGGCGCGGACCGGGCGGGGTCGGCCGGCGGAACTCCGATTACCTTTGGACCCGGCAGGGTGCCACGGACGGTCCGGAACACCGGCCACCGGCGGTCCGCAGCACCGCCGGGAGGTACTGACATCACGAAGGAGAAGCCGGGGTGCGACCGACCCTCGCCGCCGAGCAGGTACGCGACAGCCTGAGCCAGTACCTGTCGACGACGTACGCCTTGGCGGACGAGAGCACCCGGCGGGCGCTGGAACGCTTCCTGGGCGACCCCGAGGACGGCATCTTCCGCGGCCCCTACCTGCGTATCCGCACCCCTTTCCGGGCGGCCGAGGACGACGGTTGGCAGCGGCACCTCACCTGGTGGCCGCGCGGCTTCCGCCCGCACCGCCACCAGGCCGTCGCCTGGCAGCGGCTGTCCACCCTGAACGGCCCGGCCGAACCCACCCTGGTCACCACCGGCACCGGCTCCGGCAAGACCGAGTCGTTCCTCGTGCCGCTGCTCGACCACTGCCGGCGTGAGCGCCAGGCCGGGCGGGAGGGTGTCAAGGCCGTCCTGCTGTACCCGATGAACGCGCTCGCCACGGACCAGGCGCACCGCATCAACGATCATCTGGACAACCCCCGGGACGCCCGGCTGCGGGACGCCGGGGTCCGGGCCGGCCTGTACATCGGGGACAAGGCGTCCAAGGAGTTCAAGGAGGCCAACCCGCGGGTCGCCGTGGACCGGGACGAGATCCGGCACACCCGCCCGGACATCCTGATCACCAACTACAAGATGCTCGATCTGCTGCTCCAGCGTCCCGAGGACCAGCGCCTGTGGCAGACGGAGGGCGGCCCCGCCCTCGCCTATGTGGTCCTCGACGAGTTCCACACCTATGACGGGGCCCAGGGCACCGACGTGGCCATGCTGCTGCGCCGCCTCGGCGCCGTCGCCGGCCTCGCCGAGCCCGGCCGGCCGCTCGGCTCCGTCTGCCCCGTCGCCACCTCCGCCACCCTCGGCGAGGGCACGCCCGGAGCGGGCGGCGGGTCCATGCTGGAGGTGGCCGGGCAGGTGTTCGGCACGCCGTTCCCCGCGGACGCGGTGGTGGGCGAGAGCCGCGCCAGTGTGCGGGAGTTCGCGGGGGAGAGCGACTTCCGGCTGCCCTTCCCGTCGCCGCACGAGGTGGACGAGCTCGGCGATCCCACCCGTGACCGCGCGGCGTTCGACCAGCTCGCCGCCGCGTTCACCGGTAAAAGCGGGCTCGGCCCCGAGCAGCTCGGCCGGGAACTGCGCCGCCACCGGCTCACCGCCGCCGTCCTGGAGATCCTGGACGGCCGCCCCCGCACCATGGCCGAGGTGCTGGAGGTACTGCCCCGGTACGCCTACCACTGGGGCGTGGCCGTGCAGCAGAACCCGGCCCTCGCCGCCCGCGCCCTCGCCCGTTATGTCGCGCTGCTGTCGACCGCGCGGGAACCGGGCCGCCCCGACCGGCCGCTGCTGTCCATCGAGATCCACCACTGGGTACGGTCCGTCTCCCGCGTCCTGCGTGGGATCAGCGCCGCCCGGGCCGAGTTCCGGTGGGACGACGAACGGGTCGCCTCCAGCGGCGCCCTCGTCAAGAGCGGGAGTGCCGCGAGGACGGACGGGCCGCCCGTGCAGGACGCCGCGGGCGGCCCGGAGGCCGTTCCGGCCGGCGACAGCGCCACGCCGCCCGCCCAGGTCTTCCTGCCCGCCGTCTTCTGCCGCGAGTGCGGACGCTCCGGCTGGGCCGCGCTGTCCCCGGAGGCCGACCCGGCCGACCTGGACATGAACGCCACGAAGATCCGGCGGGCCTCGGTGAGCCGGGACAAGCGCCGGGTGCGCAACCTCATCGCCGCCACCCCGCTCCAGGCGTACGAGGCGGCCTTCGCCGTCGACAAGCCGCGCAGCGGCCCCACCGTCATGGTCCTCGACGGCATCGGCGGGCGGCTGCGGCCGCTCTCACCGGAGAAGGACTTCGAAGCGCCGTCCGACGAGCGGGACGGAGTTCCTCGCGCGCCCAAGGCCCTGCACGACAGCGCGTTCGTCATCGCCGACCTCGCCGACGACCGGGCCGCGCTGGGCGACCAGTGCCCGGCCTGCCACACCTTCAACGCCATCCGCTTTCTCGGTACGGGACTCGCGTCCCTGGCCGCGGCCTCCATCACCCAGCTCTTCACCGGCGGAGAACTCGACAAGAACCTCAAGGAGAACAAGACCCTCCTGTTCAACGACTCAGTACAGGACGCCGCACACCGCGCCGGATACGTAGCCAACCGCTCGTACACCTTCTCCCTGCGCGCCCTGCTCGCCAGCCGTATCGACGAGAACGAGCCGACCGCGCTCAACGACCTGGCAGCCGACGTCATCACCGAGGTCGTCGAGAGCAAGGCCGTGCAGGCCGCCGTCATCCCGCCCGACCTGCACGTCGTCCGTGGCGTCGACACCCTCCTGTCGGGCCGCGGACAGGGCACGCGGGCCACCTGGGAACTCATCGCGCAGCGACTGGCCTTCTCGGCGGTCCTGGAGTTCGGCCTGCGCTCCCGGCAAGGCCGGACCCTGGAACTCACTCGTACCGTCGCCGCCGACGTTCCGCTGGCCGACCCCGACGCCGTCGCCGACATCGTCCGCGAGCTGCTGCACACCACACCCGGTGACATCGCCCTGGCGGACGGTTCGCTGCCCGGACCCGACGACTGGACCGGTCACGTCCGCGGCCTCCTGGAACGGCTGCGCACCCGCGGAGCGATCCGGCACGCCTGGCTCGACGACTGGATCGACCAGGCCGGCGTACGCCGCTGGGCGATCTGGGGCGGACGCCAACCGGGCATGCCCGCCTTCCCGCCCGGTGTGTCCGCGCCCGCCTTCCTGCTCGGCGGCCCCAAGCAGGGCAGCGACGACTTCGACGTGGTCACCGGCCGGCTCGGCTGGTACCAGGACTGGGCCCGGCGCAGCCTCGGCCTGCGGCCCGACGCCGCCAACGCCTTCCTGGTACGCCTGCTGCCCGCCCTCGTCGACGCGGGTGTCCTGTCGGCCCGTACCAGCAAGGACGGCACGACCCGGGTGTACGGCCTGCAACCCGGTCACGTGCGGGTCCGCAAGCTGGCCGACGACGTGGTGGCGGACGCCTCCGCGCACTGCCCCCGCTGCTCCTGGCAGCAGACCGTCCACCCGGACCTGGCCGACCAGTGGCACGGTCTGCCCTGCCCGCGCTACCGCTGCGGCGGACACCTGAGCACCGGCCAGGACCTTGAGAGCGGCGTACGGCGCCGGGACTACACCGAGGACTTCTACCGGCGGATGTACCGGGAGGCCGGAGTCTTCACCATCAACACCGCCGAGCACACAGGCACCCTCAGCCGACCGAGGCGGGAGGCGGTCGAGAAGGCGTTCCGGGCCGGTACCGACGCCCACTACGCCAACCCCCAGGTCCTCTCCTGCACCCCGACCCTGGAACTCGGCATCGACATCGGCGACCTGTCCGCCGTGGTCCTCGCCTCCCTGCCCAAGGGACCCGCCAACTACGTACAACGCGTGGGCCGCGCGGGACGCGCCACCGGTAACGCCTACCTGCTCACCATGGTCGACCGGGGCCCCCGCGACCGGTACTACCTCGACGACCCCCGGCAGATGATCGCTGGCGACATCCAGCCGCCCGGCTGCTTCCTGTCCGCCGTGGAGATCCTGCGCCGCCAGTACACGGCGCATCTGCTGGACCTGGTGGCCGCGGGACGCCTGCCCGGCGCACCGGAGGACGGGGACGGGGCCGTCCGACCGATGCCGCACCTGGCCGCCGACCTCTTCGGGCCGTCCGCCTGGCAGGCCGAGTTCCAGCGGGCGGCCCGCGCCGCCGGGCCCCTCCTGGTGGAGACCTTCCTCGGCGCCTTCCCGCCCTGGGACGAAGCGCGCGGGACGGGCGTCAGTCCCCAGGCCGCCGACGAACTGCGCCGGTACGCCGCCACCGGCCTGGCCGAGGCACTGGACCGGGCCCGTGAGCGGTGGGAGGACCGGCGGAACGAACTGCAACGCCGTATCCGGGACATCGATGCCGCACGTGACGCGCTGGTCGCGGGTGACCCCGAACACGAACGGCAGGGCAGGGAACTGCGCGCCGAGCGGCGCGCGGTCGCCCGCGGCTCCGGGGAACTCGGCCGGGAAACCGCGCACGGCGCGCTCGTCGACCTCGGTCTGCTCCCCAACTACAGCCTCGTCGACTCCGTGACCGAACTGGAGGCCACCCTCACCTGGCGCGAGGAGACCCCCGGGAAGAAGGGCGACACCGAGCACCGGAGCAAGGTGCTCAGGTACGACCGCTCGGCCCGGCTCGCCCTGGAGGACTTCGCGCCCGGCAACCACTACTACGTCCAGGGCTACAAGCACCGCGTCACCGGCCTCGACGTCGGAAGCCCCGGCCGTCCCTCCTGGCTGTGGTGGCGGATCTGCCCCGACTGCGGACACGTCCGCACCCATCGGGCACGGCAGGACTCCGCCGCCTGCCCGCGCTGCCACTCGGCCGCCATCGGCGACGTCGGATGCCTGCACAAGGTGCTCGTCCCGCGTCGGGTCCTCGCCCGGGACCAGCGGGACGACGTGCGAGTGCGGGACGACACCGACGAGCGGCAGCGACGGCACTACACCGTGGTGCCCGCCGTGGACATCCCGCGGGAGCACATCGACTCCGCGTGGCGGCACCACAAGGCCACGTTCGGCTGGGAGTTCAGCCGGCAGGCCGTCATACGGCACATCAACGTGGGCGCGTCCCGGGTCGACACCGCGACCGACGACGCCTTCGCGGGACGCCGGGTCCGCGTCAACCCCTTCTGGGTCTGCGACGCCTGCGGCTTCGCCGACGCCGACGGCGGACCGGCGGCCCAGCAGCAGGACAGCCTCACACCCGTCAACACGTCGAAGTACCACCGCCCCTGGTGCCGTCGGCTGCGTGAGGGCGTCGACAGTACGCGCAAGGCACAGCAGGGTCTGAAGCTCCTGCTCGCCCACGAACTGCGCAGTGAGGCACTGCGCATCCTGATCCCGGCCGTCACCGCCCACACCGCCGAACGCCTCGCGTCCTTCAAGGCACTCCTCCTCGCCGGTATCGCGCGCAGCTACGGCGGCGACCCCGACCACCTGGCCGTGGTCACCGACTCGATGCCCGAACCGGGCGGCGACGGCGACGTCCGCAGGCACTTCCTGGTCCTGTACGACACCCTGCCGGGCGGCACCGGCTACCTGCACCGGCTGGCCGGCCCGGACGGCCTGCGCGATGTGCTGACCCGCGCCCGCCGGGCGATCGAGAGCTGCCCCTGCGTCACGGAGGGCCGGCCGGCCTGCCACCGCTGTCTGCTCCGGCACGTCGCCGACAACGAGTACGAACTGGTCTCCCGCGAGCACGCTCTGGACATGCTCGGTGAACTGCTCGGTCGGGCCGGCGAAGGATGGGGCGCCGAGCAGGCGGACACCACCCGGGACATCTCCCTCGTCCAGCAGGTCGAGAGCGAACTCGAAGCGCTGTTCCGGCGGGGGCTGCTCGACTGGGCGCAGGGCGAGGACGGCGTCAGCGTGCGCACCTCACAGAGCCCGGACGGGGAGCGTGACACCACGCTGCGCTTCAAGGCGCCTGACGGCACGGTCAGCGGCTGGCGTATGGAGACCCAGACGGACCTCGGCTTCACGGTGCCCGACGTGGTCTTCCGCAGTCTCGACGACGACCGGCGCAGAGTGGCCGTCTATCTCGACGGCTACCGCTATCACGCGAGTCCCGAGCACAACCGCGTGGCGGCCGACGCGACCCGGCGGACGCGGCTGCGCTCCGGGCACGGCTGGCAGGTCTTCCAGCTCACCTGGGACGACGTCCGGGCCTGGACCGGCCGGGGCAAGCCGCTCCCGGATCCGGTCTGGGAGCCGTACCGGAACACGGCTCGGAAGACGGCGTCCGACCTGCACCGGCGCCTGCACGGCGGTGATCCGCGTGACCTGCCGCGCTTCGTGTGGACCAACCCGGTCGAAACGCTGATCGGCTACCTCACCAGCCCGGACCCGGAAGTCTGGCGGCGGCGGGTGCAGAGTGCCCTCGCCGGGTTCGCCGCGGTCTCGGCGACCAGCCGGGCCCTCGCCGACGGCCCCGAGACCGGGGAGCGCATCGCCGAAGGGCTCGCGGGCAAGCGGCTGGCCGGCGGACGCGGCGGTGTGCAGGTCATGGCGACCCGAGACGGCAGCGGCTGCCCCCTCACCATCGCACTCGACCTGCGGCGCGGGCAGGCCGCGGCGGTGTGGACCGCCCTCACCGTCCTCGACGACCACCCGGACACGATCGCCGCCGACGAGAACGCGCACCGCAGGCGCTGGCAGGCCTGGCTGTACTGGACCAATCTGCTCCAGTTCCTCAACGACGGGGACGGCGACGGTGTGCAGCTCACGAGCAGCGCCCTGTCCGGATTCGACCCCGTCGAACTGGCTGTCACCGGCGGCGCAGGCTGGCTGCGGTCGCGGCGGCGGGCCCATGAGGAGGAGACGCACGGCGCGTCGGAACAGGGCGGGGCCACCCTCACCGTGGACGAACCGGACATGACTTCGGCCGAGACGGTCGGCGCCCCCGCCGGGGACCGGGCGACCGCGGCCGTACGGGACCCCGGCTGGGACGAGGTGCTCGCCTACCTCGTCGACGAGCCCGGCCTCGCCGAGCTGGCCGAAGGGCTGGCCGCCGGCGGCGTACCGGCGCCCGTGGCCGGATTCGAACTTGGCCAGGACGCCTGGCCCGCCGAGCTGGCCTGGCCGGCGCGTCACGTCGGCGTCGTCCTGGCGCCCCGGCCGGACACGGCGGGCACCCCTGACCCGGACGACGTGCGCCGCGACGAGGCGTACGCGAAGGCCGGCTGGCACGTCCGTCCCGCGACCGGGTGGACCGTCGGGGAGCTCACGCGCGTCCTGACCGGTCCGCCGCCCGGTCCCCGCACGGCACCGGACGACCCGAACGACCACGAGGAGCGAGCACGATGAGCGGCACCGGCCCCGGCACGCCCGCCAAGGGCGTGACCCTGCGGCTGCTGGACAAGGCGGACAAGGAGATCGTCAAGCTGGACCGGGCGATCGTCGGCGCGGTCTACAAGTTCCAGCACGAGTTCCGCAAGAACCCGGACGCGGGCGGCTTTGACCTCAAGCAGCTCAAGGGGCACGACCGGCTCTGGTCGGCGCGCGTCAACCGCGAGTACCGTGCCCTGCTGCTCCGTCTGGCGGGCGACGACTGGCTCCTCGTGTCGGTCAAGCACCGGGGGCACGTCCACCGCAACCTCGACCGGCTGACGTACGGCATCAACCAGGTCACCGGCGCGATCGACTACGTCGACCTCCAGGTGGTCGAGGAAGGGGTGCTCGGTCCGCCGGCCCCCGAGGCACGAACGCCGGCCGAAGAACCGACGAAGGACGCCCCGCGTGCCGTGGCGGACGACACGGCCCCGTTGTTCACCGCGTTCAGCGCGGAAGAACTCGCCGACCTGGGCGTCGCTGAGCCGCTCATCCCCATAGTCCGCAAGCTGACCACGGACGACGAACTGCTGGGACTGGCCGAGTACGCGCCCCGGCACACGGGGGAAGTCCTCCTGAGACTGCGGGACGGCGTCCCCTACGACCAGGTCATGGAACAGGTCACCGACCCGCTCGCCGTCCAGCGGGCGGACGGGGAACGCGAGCCGGTCGACACCGACGACTGGCAGAGCGCCGTCGAACGGTCGCAGGCCGTGGTGATCACGGACGACGCGAGCCTGCAGAGCATCATCGAAGAGGGCGACTTCGGCCGGTGGAAGGTGTTTCTGCACCCCACCCAGGAGAAGCTCGTCCACCGTGCCTGCTCGGGGCCGGCCCGGGTCAGCGGAGGCCCCGGCACGGGGAAGACGATCGTGGCCCTGCACCGTGTCAAGCACCTGGTCGACCGGCTGCCGCCCGGCCACACCAAACCGGTGCTGCTCACCACGTTCAACCGGAACCTCGCGGCCGACCTGCGCACCCGCCTGATGTCCCTCGGCGGCCCCGAAACGCTGGCCCGGGTCGACATCACGCATGTGGACCAGCTTGCGACGAGGGTGGTCAGCGAGTCCGATCCCGGCAACAGCAAGCGTCGTATCGACGACGCGCAGGCGCTGCTCGAATGGCGCCGGCTCCTGCTGGAAACGGGCGAGAACCGGTGGGACGCCGAATTTCTGAGCGACGAGTGGAACCAGGTCATCCTCGGCCAGGCCGTCGCCTCCCGCTCCGAATACTTCCGCGCCCGGCGCGCGGGCCGGGGCCGCAGCATCACCCGGGCCGACCGCGCGGAGATCTGGCAGCTCGCCGAGCGTTTCACCCAACGGCTGGACGTCGTCGGCCTGGAGACCCACCGCCAGGTCGCCGAGCGCGCGGCCCAGCTGGAGATCGCCCGGCAGCACAAAATCGAGGAGCGCAGGAAACAGCAGGAGGAGGACGCGCGCCCCGGCAACATCCACGCCGAGTCGGGGACCGGAGCCTGGCTGCGCTACCGCTACCGCCACATCGTCGTCGACGAGGCTCAGGACCTGAGCCCCGCCCACTGGAAGATGCTCCGCGCGATGGCCCCGCGGGAACCCGACGACCTCTTCCTGGTCGGTGACACACACCAGCGCATCTACGACCATCAGGTCACCCTTGGCAGCCTGGGCGTCCACATCCGCGGCCGGTCGGCCCGGCTCACCCTCAGCTACCGCACGACCCACGAGATCCTCAAGTCGGCGACCCACCTGCTGGACGGCACGGACTACGACGACCTCGACGGCGGCCGGGACGACCTGGGGGGGTACCGGTCGGTGCTGCACGGCACGCGACCCTGGCTGCGGGGCGCGGACAGCTGGGACGGGGAACTCGACCTCGTGGCCGAGCAGGTGCGGGCCTGGCACCACGTCGCGCGCGAGTCCGTCGCCGTCTGTGTGCCGACGAACAGCATGGCGGACGACGTCGTGAGCCGGCTCGCCCGGCGTGGCATCGTCGCCACGAAGATCACGCCCGATGGCCCGAAGGGCGGCGAGGGTGTGAACGTCGGCACCATGTACCGCTTCAAGGGACTGGAATACCGGTGCATGGTCATCGCTGGTGTCGCCGAGGGCAAGGTACCGCGATCGACCGTGGATGCCTGGGAGAGCACCGACAGAACCCGGCACGAGCGCGAACTGCGCCGCGCTCGTTCCCTGTTGTTCGTGGCCGCCACCCGGGCTCGGGACGCCCTGGCCATCACCTGGCACGGCGAACCGAGTCGATTCCTGCGCCCGCTCGGCGCGGCGCGGCCGGCCGGCTGAGTGGGAGAGGGAAGGGAGGAAACAGCCGTGAACCGGGCGCGGGTTCGCGAGAATGGGCCGGCGATGACTTCTCAGACTTTTCGCGCCTTCGGTCCGGACCCCGCCGACTACACCCCAGGCGACGCGGCAGACGTTGCCGCCGTATCTCGCCGCGACGCCCCGGCCGTCCAGGAGGGCTGACGGACGGGGCCGGTGTCCGGGGCCCGACTCGTTCGTGCGGCGCACTGCCCACTATGCGCCAAGGACAGGAAGCCGCTGCTCGGCTCACTGCCCAGCGACTGCCATGAGCGAGCCGCGAGCCGGGCGGAAGGTGCCGGTACCGGCCGCGGTGCGCGGCACGTCAGAGTTCGGTAATGCCTCGTGCGGTGGGCAGCCGGGGCACGGCTTCCTAAGGTGTGATCGGGCAGGCGCCCCGCTCATCCACCCCACCCGACAGCGGCCGACCCCAGGGCGCGCAGGACCTGGGACGGTCACGTCCGTGCACCCGCGGCAGATCCCCGACCGGGACCTGCCGCGCGGCCGGAGCCTTCAAGGGAGAAGACCGTGCGTAAGTATGTGGCCGAGTTCATCGGCACGTTATTCCTGATGCTCACCGTCACCGCGACAGTGACCGTCGACGCGCCCCTCGCCCCGCTGGCGATCGGCGGGGTCCTGATGGTCATGGTGTACGCCGGAGGGCATGTCTCGGGCGCTCACTACAATCCCGCCGTGACCCTCGCCGTTCTTCTGCGCGGACGGATCGTCGCCCCGCAAGCCGCGGCCTATGTGGTGGCGCAGGCCGGGGGAGGCGTCGCCGGGGCGCTGATCGGCCGTTGGGCCGTCGATCCGGACGACGTCGCCACCCTTACCCTGTCGGGACGGCATCTCGCCGCGGCGCTGCTGGTGGAGGCGCTGTTCACCTTCGCCCTGGCCTACGTCGTCCTGAACGTGGCCACCAGTCGCAGTCACCCGGACAACTCCTTCTACGGCCTCGCCATCGGCTGCACGGTGCTGGCCGGCGCCGTGGCCGTCGGCGGTGTCTCCGGCGGGGCGTTCAACCCGGCCGTCGCCATCGGCGGAAGTGTTGCCGGACTCTTCTCCTGGTCCTCCCTGTGGATCTACCTGCTCGCTCAGGCCGCAGGCGGCGCCCTCGCGGCCCTCGTCTTCGTCCGGCTCGATCCGCACGAGCAGCGGGGTCTCGGGCGGGCCGCCGAGACCGCCGCGCAGCCCACCACCGCACCGAGCACGAAGGCACCGACACCGGGCATGACCGCCCCTTAGGATTGCCCCGGCCCCGGCCCCGGCCCCGGCCCCGGCCCCGGCCCCGGCCCCGGCCCCAGCCGCCGCCCCAGCCCCAACCCCCGCCCCGCCCCGTGAGCTAACGGCTCGGCCGGTCGGCCGCCCTCTCATCCGCCGTCAGGACCGGCGTGGTCGAGGGGGCGTCTTCTTCTCTCCCGGGCGCGGTCGGCTCACCCCGCGGGCCGTCGTCGCGTACCCCCTGTACGAAAGATGTTTTCCCGTTGTACGACTACTCCGTATCTGATGGCGGAAGTCGTGCACGCGGCAACAGCAATAGTGGCAGTGACAACGTTGTCCCCACGGAGCCGGAGCGTGCGCGTTCAATCGCGATGCTGGAGAGGTTCCGTGTCCATAAGATCGAGAACAAGAGCGAAGAGCTACCCGAGACCCATGAGGTGCACCGCCGCCCTGCTCGCCGGTGCCCTCGGTCTTGCCGCGCTGACCGCCGCCGGCGGTACGGCCGTCGCCGCCCCCCGGGCCCAGACGTCCGCCGGGACCGACTACACCGCCCTGGTCGACCCCTTCGTCGCCACCGCCGGTGACGACGGCAACGACCTGCCCGGCGCCCAGGCCCCGCACGGGCTGGCCAAGGTCAATCCGATGACCACGCCGGACCGCAACCACTCGGGGTACGACTACAACGAGGACCACATCGCCGGGTTCACCGCCACGAACCTGGACGGTGTCGGCGGTTCCGGCGGCGGCGGTGACCTGCTGGTCGTGCCGACCTCGGAGCAGTACGGGAGCCGGCCGGCCACCAGCACGTACGCGCACGCGTACCGCCATGACGACGAGACCGCGACGCCCGGCTACTACCAGGTGGGCCTGGACGACCCGGCCGGGACCATCGACGCCGAGATGACGGCGACCACGCGCACCGCGCTGGAGCGGTACAGCTTCCCCGCCGGGTCCAAGCCGCAGCTCGTGCTGGACCTCGCCAACAACTTCACCAGCCGCACCCGCGCGACCCTCGACACCAGGACGCTCGCGGACGGCACCACCGCGATCGACGGTCTCATCGCCGGGTCGTTCAACGGCGCCTCGTACCGCATGTACTACCACGCCACCACCAACGTCCGGGTGACGTCCTTGAAGACCTGGGGCGGCGACGGCAAGCTCACCGACGCCACCGCGCAGGACGGCACCGACACCGGCGCGGTGCTCGGCTTCGACGCGGCCGACGGCGACGACATCGAGCTGCGCGTCACCCTCTCCCCGATCAGCGCCGAACAGGCCGCGACCGACCAGGCCAATGAGGTCGGCGACGCCACCTTCGACCAGGCGCGGGCGGCGGCGAAGGCCGCCTGGAACAGCACCCTCGGGGCCGTCGCCGTACAGGCGTCCAAGGCGGCCGACCCGGACGCGACGCTGACCAAGCAGTTCTACACGCACCTGTACCGCATGTACGCGCTGCCGGTGAACGCCACCAGTACCAGCGGCACCTACCGGGGTGTCGACGGCGCGGTGCACAAGGCGAACGGGTTCACGTACTACGACGGCTGGTCGTCCTGGGACGACTTCCGCAAGTTCTCCGTCGAGGCGTACATCGACCCGGCCACCTACCGGGACCTGGTGCAGTCGGCCGTCATCCTCTTCGCCGACGCCCGCACCGCCGGCAAGAGCCTCAGCAGCCTGACCCACTCGGTGCCGACCGTGCGCTGGGAGCGGCTGGCCGTCGTGATCGCCGACGCGCTGTCCAAGGGGTACGACGGCTTCGACCGGCTGGACGAGGCGTATCCCGCGCTGAAGTCGTACGTCGGGTACTACACCGGCACGCAGCTGCGGCAGGGGTACATCGCGGGCGATCCCGGTACGACCGTGCAGCGCGGGTACGACCAGTGGGCGCTGGCGATCATCGCGGACGCGCTCGGCGAGGACGCGGACGCCGCGAAGCTGCGCACCCAGGCGACGATGGCCATCGACAACCTCGTCAAGTCCGGTGCCTGGACCGCCGCCGACGGCACCGAGGTCGGCCTGCTGACCCCGCGCGCGGCCGGCGGCGACTGGCAGAGCGTCGACTACGAGAAGTTCGAGGCGACCGGTCTCTACCAGGGCACCCTGTGGCAGTACAACTGGTACGACGCCTACGACATGGACGGCCTCATCGAGGCCATGGGCGGCACGAAGGCGGGCAAGGCCGCGATCGAGCACATGTTCGGCGAGGACTCCGACGCCGACGACGGCTCGACCATGCTGCACTCCAACGCCAACGAGATCGATCTGCAAGCGCCCTACCTCTTCAATTACGTCGGTGAGCCCAGCCTGACGCAGAAGTGGGTGCGGTCCATCTACACCAAGGAGACCTGGAACCGGTACATCGCCACCGGGTCGACCAACGAAGCGCCCAGCTCGGGCGGCGAGTTCACGCCGCCGGTCAAGGACAAGGTGTACGAACTCGCCCCGGACGGCCTCCTGCCGACCATGGACAACGACGCCGGCACCATGTCGACCATGTTCGTCGCCGCCGCGCTGGGGCTGTTCCCGGTGACCGCCGGGTCCAGCCAGTTCCAGATCGGCAGCCCGTTCTTCGACTCGACGACGATCACCTACGCCAACGGCAGCACCTTCACCGTCAAGGCCGACGGGGTGTCGGACAGCAACTACTACGTGCAGCGTGCCACCCTCAACGGCAAGCGGTTCGACAACACCTGGCTGGACTACTCGCAGATCATCGCCGGCGGCACCCTCGACTTCACGATGGGCGCCAAGCCGTCGTCCTGGGGGGCCCGGACCGAGCCCGCGTACTCGCTCAGCACGAGCACCGACGACGGTGACAGCGGGGCGGGCAAGGGTACGTCCGTCCTGGCCGCCCGTCCCGCCACCGTCGCCACCGACGCCGACGGGAGCGTCGACGACAACGTGCGGCTCACCCTGTCGGGCAAGGCGACGTTCGCCGCCCGCGAGGGCACCAGCATCACGCGGAGCGGCGCGGCGTCCGTCACGGGTCTTCCGGACGGTGTCACGGCCGACCTGCGGGTCACCGGCACCCGTACGGCGACTCTGAAGCTCACCGGCAGCACCGAGACCGACGTCCGCCTCGGCCTCACCTTCCGGGACGCGGCCTTCGCCCACAAGGTCGCGGCCTCCTCCGTGACCGGCACCGGCGTGTCCGTGACCGATCCCCTGCGCATCTCCGCCGCCGCCGTGCAGCGCGCGGCGCTCAGCGACCTGACCGACCAGGCGTCCCTGGTGCGGGAGGGCAACTACTCCGACGGCTCCTACACCGTCTTCCGCTCGGCCCTCGAACGGGCCCGGACCGCCCTCGCGGACAGCGACGCGGCCACGGCCACCCTGATGGCCGCGCACGACGCGTTGCGGTCGGCGATCGACGCGCTCACCCTCGACGAGGGCGGGTACGCCGTCCTCCAGGCCGAGGACCCCGACCAGAAGGAAGGGCCCAGCCTGGTCAGTGAGGCGTACTACTCGGACGGCGACCTCGGCGGTGTCACCGAGGGGTCGTGGGTGCGCTACTCCGGCCTCGACTTCGGCGGGGTGGCTCCGCAGAGCATCTCCGTCCGGTACGCCAACTCGCAGGCCACGACCGCGCAACCGAGCAGTGTCGACGTGCACGCCGGGGACGCCTCCGGTCCGGTCGTCGCCACCGTCTCCCTCCCGGGGACGGGCGGCTGGCAGTACTACACCACCGTCCAGGCGGCCGTCACCGACCCGGCCGCGCTGCTGGACGCGCCCGGTGTGACGTTCGTGTTCCACGCGCCGTCCGGGCAGCAGTGGGTGTCGAACTTCGACTGGTTCCAGTTCTCCCCGGACCAGGTCCCCTCGTCCGGCTCCAGCACGACGCTCGCCACCCTCAGCGCGGCCAACTCCACCACCACCGGCAACGGTTCGGCCGCGCTCAAGCTGTCCAACGGCATCTTCGAGAACGTCACCAACGGCGCCTGGGCCCAGTGGCAGGGCACCGACCTCGGCGACGGCGCCGACACGGTCACCGTCAGCTACGACAAGCCTAGCTCCCGCGCGGCCGCCGACTCGCACATCGAACTGCACCTCGGCGCCAAGGACGGCGACCGGACCGTCGACATCCCGCTCGCCTACACCGGCTCCGGCTGGGGCACCGTCGCCACCACCACCGCGCCGCTGGACCCGGACGTCTTCACCGGTGTCCAGGACGTGTACGCCACGTTCGTCTCCAGCACCCAGACCGACGCCCAGCCCTACGTGGCCAACGTCTACTCCCTCACCCTGACGCGGAGGGCCGACACCCCGGTCGGCTTCGACGCCACCGCCTGGCAGGCGAACAGCGCCGGCGGGCTCAAGAGCGAGACGGCCACCTGGAGCGACGCGGGTTCCGCGACCAGCCTCGGCGGCACCTACGACGGGGCCTGGCTGGACTACGGCGACCTCGACTTCGGCACCTCCGCGAAGAACACCGTCACCCTCACCTACGTCAACAACTCCGCCCGCTGCGGCACCGGTTCGGCCGTCCAGCTCTACCTGGACTCCTTCGACGCGGACAGCCCGGGTACGCCGTACGCGACCGTCCCGCTGCCGGTCACCGGCAGCTCGTGGTCGTCGGGCGGCACGACCAGCCTGACCCTCCCCGAGGGCATCACCGGCACCCACCGGGTGCACCTGCGGCTGACCACGACCGCGGACTCCTCGCACCCGTACGTCGCGAACCTCGGCCGGATCACCTTCGCCCACGCCGAGACACCCGCCGGCACGGACACCACCGCGCTCGGCAAGGCGATCGAGCAGTACGCGGGTCTCGCCGCCGACGCGGACCGGTACGGCACGATCGACTTCGGGGTGTACGAGCGCGAGCTCGCCGCCGCCCGTGACCTGCTCGCCGCCGCCGACGCCGCGACACAGCTGGAAGTCGACACCCGGACCCGGAGCCTCACCCTGGCCGCCAACCAACTGGTCCCGCTCCCGAGGCTGAAGCTGGAGGACCTGGTCAGTACCGCGACGGCGCTGACCAACGCCCGGTACACGGCGGCGTCCTGGTCAGCGTTCACCGCCGCGTTCACCGCCGCCCAGACGGCCGTCGCGGACGACACGGCGACCGACGCGGCCCTGACCACCCGCTACCAGGCCCTGGACCGCGCGATCTCGGCGCTCCGGACGCAGCGCAAGACGGCGCCGGCCGCGCCCGACGCGGTGTCGGCGACGGTGTCCGGCAGCAGCGTGACGGTCGCCTGGTCCGCCCCCGAGGACGACGGCGGCTCCCCGGTCACCGGCTACGAGGTCACCCTCAGCGGCGGCCACCAGGTGCGGATCGACGACCCGGCGACCCGGGCCGCCACCTTCACCGCCCTGAAGGACGGGGCGTCGTACACGGCCCGGGTCCGCGCGGTGAACGCCGTCGGCAGTTCCGACCGCAGCGCCGCCACCCAGCCCGTCGTGGCCGGCGACAGCCGGCCCCAGGCGCCGACCGTGACCGGTGTGGTCACCGACGGCAAGCGGGTCCGGGTGACCTGGCACGCGGCCGGTGACGGCGGACACCCGCTCATCGGGTACACCGTGACGCTGGACGACGGCACCACCGCGTACGTCACCGGCGGCGCGGACACCGCCCTGCTCACCACCACGAGCAAGGCGAAGACCCACACCGCCACCGTCACGGCGGTCACCCTGGCCGGCACCTCGGACACCCCGGACACCCCGGAAACGACGGCCACCACGACCACCGACGACGACCCCGCCACCTACGAACCCTCCCCCTTCCCCGACGACACCCTCGACGCCGACTACGCGTCCGACTCCTGGCCCGAGACCGACGACGGGAGCGACTACTTCAACAACCTCCTCAGCGGCATCGACGACCTCGGCACCGACATCCTCGGCGCCGACACCGAGACGGACGAGCTCACCGCGGAGAACGACGAGATCGCCGTACGCGTCAACAACGCGGCGACCCAGGCCCAGGTCGACCGGGCCGAGGTGGACGCGAACAGCAGCGGCACCGTCACCATGGCCGACGGCCTCGGCTCCCGGCTCGGCGAGATCTACCTCGACGCACTGAACGGCGGCGACCTGCCGAAGACGAACGCGCTGTTCGGCCGGGTCACCCAGGACCTCGACACCCACGACGCGGCGAAGGAGCACTACGACTACCCGCGCCCCTACGTGCGGCTCGGGTTCGTCGGTGACGGCGGGCAGATCTACGAGTCGCAGGACGGCGGCTACAGCGGGCTGGCCGGCCAGGGCTCGTACCCGAGCGGTCACACCTACGGCGGCTTCGAGGCGGGCACCATCCTCGCCACGCTGCTGCCGGAGCTGGCCCCGTCGATCCTGGCCCGCGCCTCGGAGTACGGCGACAACCGGATCGTCCTCGGCTTCCACTACCCGCTCGACGTGATGGGCGGCCGGATGACCGCCCAGGCGACCGTCGCGCACCGGTGGGCGGACCCCGAGTTCGAGAAGCTGCTCGGCCAGGCGCACACCGAGATGCGGAACGTGCTGCTCGCGGCGTGCGAGGCGAAGGGGTACGGCGACACGCTCACCGAGTGCGCGGGCGACCCGTACGCCGGGCTGAGCACGGCGCAGGACATCGACCTGTACACGCAGCGGCTGACGTACGGCTTCTCGCAGGTCGGTGAGTCCGGTCAGGCGCTGGACGCGCCGTCCGACGCGGCGGCGCTGCTCATCACGGCGTTCCCGGACCTCGACACCGAGCAGCGCACGCAGATCCTGGAGCAGACCGCGACCGACTCCGGCTACCCGCTCGACCTCACCGCCGAGGGCGGGGCGAGCTGGCAGCGGATCAACCTCGCGGCGGCGATGGCGGCGGACGTGGTCGTGAACGCCGATGGTTCGGTGACGGTGACCAACTTCTCCGACGCGACGAAGGCGAGCGTCGCGGACGCCTCCGCCCTCACCGTCGGGGGCGTGCCGATCGACGGGTTCGACCCGGCAGTGTCGACGTACGTCGTGGACTGGCCGGCGAACGGGAAGCTCCCGGCCGTCGGTGCGGTGCCGGCCGAGTCCGGCGCCCGGGTGAAGGTCACCACCGGCAGTGACACGGTCTCGTCGTCCGCTGCCGGATTCACCACCCGCACCATCACGGTGACCTCGGCCAACGGATCGGTGGTGCGCACCTACACGGTCGGCTTCCACCGGGCGGACCACGACCGCCGGCCGTCCTGGAACCCCACAGGTGCCGGCGGCACCGACCGCGGTGGCTTCGACGCCACGGACGGCACCGGGCTCTGGTCACCGGCCCGGGAGTGGGAGGTGACCGCGGGACGCGCGTCCCGCTGATCCGGCACGGCACCCCGCCGCCGGTGTGACGGCCCAGCCGTTCACGCCGGCGGCGGCGTGCGTCGCGCGGGGCAGAGCCGGGTGGCGAGCGTGGTGGCGCCGCGGGTCAGGGGCGCGGACATGATGCCCGCGACGCTGGTCCGGCCGGCGATGTAGGCGTCGAGCCGGCGCCAGGCCGGCGGCACCCGGGTCAGCGTGGTGTGGAGCAGGCCGGGGCTGCGGACGAAGAGGTTCATCAGCGTGCCGCTGGCGCGCATCTCGACGCCGAGGACGTCGTCCACCTGCCGTCCGTAGTGGTCGGCGTGGGCGTGCGCGGCGGCCTCGTCGGCGGCGCCGACCAGCCGGACGGCGGCCTGTCCCGCGAGGTCTCCGGAGCGCAGCGCGTAGGAGATGCCCTCCCGGGACCAGTGGTCGAGCAGGGCCGCGGCGTCGCCGGCGACGAGGACGCGCCCCCGGGCCAGCGGGGAGTCGGGCTCGCGGCACCGGGTCAGATGGCCGGTGTCGTGCAGGGGGCGCGGGCCGAGCAGGCCCTGGCGGCGCAGGAAGTCCTCCTTGTAGGCGCGCAGGGCGGTGGGGTTGCCGCGGGCGGCCACCACGCCGGCGGTGCACACGTCACCCTTGGGGAAGACCCAGCCGAAGGAGCCCGGCAGCGGCCCCCACTCCATCAGGAGCCGGCCCCGCCACCGGTCGGCGGTACGCGCGTCGACCGGCACCTCGGCCTCCAGGGCGAGGTCGACCTGCGCGCACCGCACCCCCACGTACCGGCCGACCCGGCCGGCGCTGCCGTCGGCGCCGACGACGGCTCGGGCGCGCAGCACGTCACCGCGGTTGGTGCGGACGGTGACGGTGCCGCCCTCCTCCTCCAGGGAGGTCAGCGCGGTGCTGTCGCGGACCTGGGCGCCCGCCGCGGCGGCGGCCTCGGTCAGCGCCGCGTCGAGTTCGCTGCGGTAGACCATGGTGAGCGTCGGCGTGCCGCACTTCAGGGTGCGTTCGGCGCGGCCGTCGTGGGTGAAGGTGAACCGCCCGGCGACGTCGTGGGTCCGCACCGCCAGACCGGGGGGCAGCGCGGCCAGGGAGGCGCCGATGAGGCCGCCGCCGCAGGTCTTGTAGCGGGGCACGGCGGCGCGTTCCAGCAGCAGTGTGCGGCAGCCGTCGCGGGCGGCGACCCGGGCGGCGGTGGCACCGGCCGGCCCGGCGCCGACGACGATCACGTCCCAGGTCTCGGGCGGGCGGGCGGCGGGGACGGCGGCAGGGGGCATACGGGGGTCACCTCGCGGTCGGGCAGGGGGGCGGGCGGGATGGTCAGTCGGCGGCGAGGCGGGTCAGCAGGTAGCGGGTGAGCGCGGTGGCCGTCGGGTGGGTCCACATCACCGTGGTGGGGATGTCCAGGCCCAGTTCGCGTTGCAGGCGGTTGCGCAGCGCGATCGCCATGAGGGAGTCCAGGCCGAGCGTCACCAGGGACGTGTCGGCGTCGAACCGGTCGGTGTCCAGCCGCAGTACGGCCGCGATGTGGTCGACGACCTGCGGCTGGAGGAGGTGCTGACGCCGCTCCGGGCAGTCCGTCTCCCGCAGGGCCGCCAGCAGGGCGCCGTCGGCGCCGGCCGGGTCGGTGCCCGCCGCCGGGGCGGCCAGTTCGGCGAAGAAGGCGGTGCGGGCGGTGGCGGGGTAGGACTCCAGCCAGCGGGCCAGGTCGACGGGGGTGTAGGCGGTGCGGGCCCGGTCGTGGGCCAGGAGGCGTGCCAGGGCGGCGATGCCCTCGGCGGGGTCGATCATGGCGTAGCCGCGGTCGGCCATGCCGGTGCCGCGGCCGACCTCCGCCCACGGCCCCCAGTTGACCGAGGTCGCGGGCAGGCCCTGGGCCCGGCGCCAGGAGGTGAACTCGTCCAGCCAGGCGTTGGCGGCGGCGTAGGCGCCCTGGCCGGGGTTGCCCAGCAGGGAGGCGGCGGAGGAGAAGGTGACCCACCAGTCCAGGTCCTGGCCGGCGGTGGCGTGGTGCAGCAGCCAGGCGCCGGTCGCCTTGGGCCGCCACACCGTGTCCAGCAGGTCGGCGGAGAGGGTGGCGACGGTGGCGTCCTCGACCACGGCCGCCGCGTGCACGACCCCGCGCAGCGGGTGCCCGGTGTCCTGGGCGGCCCGGACGAGCCGGTCGGCGACGCCCGGCTCGGCCAGGTCCCCGCGGACCACCTCCACCCGGGTGCCGTGGCCGGCGGTGAGCGCGTCGAGGGCGGCGCGGGCGGCCGGGCCGGGAGCGCTGCGGGACGTCAGCAGCACCGCCCCGGCGCCGCGTTCGGCCAGCCATCGGGCGACCAGCAGCCCCAGGCCGCCGAGCCCGCCGGTGACCAGGTAACTGGCGTCGGGCCGTACGACGGGAACGTCCGCGGGCCGTACCGGCAGGGTGTCGGTGCCCTCGGCGGGCCAGGTGAGGACGAGTTTGCCGGTGTGCCGGGCGGAGGCCATCGTGTGGAAGGCGGACGACGCCTCGGCGACCGGGCGGGCGGTGACGGGCAGCGGCGGCAGGGTGCCGTCCGCGAGCAGGGCGGCCAGTTCGCGGTAGCCCTCGGCGAGCACATCGGGGGCCTCCCGCAGCATCATCAGTACGTCGACGCTGGCGAAGGTGACGTTGCGGCGGAACGGCAGCAGGCCCAGCCGGGTGTCGGCGTAGATGTCCCGCTTGCCGAGTTCGAGGAACCGGCCGCGGTGCGCGAGCAGGTCCAGACTCGCGGACTGCGCCGGTCCGGTCAGGGAGTTGAGGACGACGTCGACGCCCCGGCCGCCGGTGAGCTCGCGCACCCGGTCGGCGAAGTCCAGGGTGCGGGAGTCCATGACGTGCGCGACGCCCAGGCCGCGCAGGTAGGCCCGCTTCTCCTCGCTGCCCGCGGTGGCCAGCACCTCGGCGCCGCGGGCCCGCGCGAGGTTCAGCGCGGCGAGGCCGGTGCCGCCGCTCGCCGAGTGGATCAGCACCTGCTCGCCGGGCCGCAGCCGGGCCAGGTGGCACAGGGCGTACCAGGCGGTCAGATAGGCGCACGGCAGGGCGGCGGCGTCCTGGACGCTCATGCCGTCCGGCACCGGCAGCAGGCAGTCGGCGCGGACGGTGGCGAAGGAGGACATCACGGCCTGCTGTCCGGTGTCCACGAACATCGCGGCGACCCGGTCGCCCACCGCCACGCCCCGCACGCCGTCCCCGACGCCGGTGACGGTCCCCGCGCCGTCGAACGCGCAGACGTCCTCGGCGGCCCCCTCGCCCGCGTCGAACTGCTGGTAGACACCCAGCGCCTGGAGCACGTTGATGAAGTTGACGCTGGTGGCGGCCACCCGCACCTCGACCTCGTCCGGTCCGGGCCGCCGCCGCGACTGGCCGACGAACTCGAAGGAGTCCAGGTCACTGGGGTGCGCGAGGCGCAGGGCGACCCGGTCGCGGGCCCGGTCGACGGTGCGCCGGCGGCGTTCGCCCGCGGCCAGCGGGGTGTTGCGCAGCCGGGCCAGGTACCGGACGCCGTGCCGGTGGGCGATCTCGTCCTGCTCGTCCGGGCAGGACAGCAGCTCGGCGGCCACGTCCTCGACGGGGGCCGACGGGTCGATGTCCAGTACGGCGGGCCGCAGTTCGGGGTGTTCGTAGCTCAGGACGCGCACCAGTCCGCGCAGCCCCGCCTGGGCCAGGTCCGGCCGGTCCTCGGCGGTGACCTGCTGGGCGGCGGTGGTGACGGTCCACAGCCGGGGCGCGGGTCCGTCGCCGGTGAGCGCGCGGGCCGTCGCCACCAGCCGGGCCACCTGGTCCCGGGCCTGCCGGTCGGGCCGCCCCGTACCGCTGGACTCCGTACCGCTGGACTCCGGCAGGTACACCACCGCCTGCGGTGGGGCCTCGGGGGAGCCGGCCGGCGCGGTGCCGGCCGGCCGGACGTCCACCACCGCGCCCCGTTCCGCCAGCGCCCGGCCCAGCTCGGTCGCGTACGCCGCCCGCCCCGGTTCCGCGAGCAGCACCCAGCCGCCGGTCGCCGCCGCCGGCTCAGGACGTTCGCCGGGCTCCCAGACCGCCTGGAGCAGCCGGCGGTCGAAGCGCTCCTCGGCGCTCTCGGCCGGTACGTGACGGAACTCCACCCCGGTGGCGTCGGCGACCACGGCCCCCTCGTCGTCCCACAGCCGGAAGTCCGCCGTGAACCGGCCGCCGTCGATCGCCGTGAGGGTGACCTGGCAGTACCCGCTCAGCGGCACCGTCCGGTACAGCCGCAGCTCCTCGATGCCCCGGGGCAGGATGCCTCCGGCGGGCACCGCGCCGCAGCGCAGGACGGCGCCCGCGACCGCCTGGAGGCAGGTGTCCAGTGCGACGGGATGGCAGTGCAGCGCCCGCGCGCCGGCCCGGCCCTCGTCGGGCACCCGCAGCCGGGCCAGCAGCCGGGCGCCCGCCCGGTCGGCCGGTGCCCCGTCCGTGTACAGGGCGCGCAGGCCGAGGAACGGCGGGCCGTGGTGCACGCCGCGCTCCTCGCGCATCTGCCGGTACACGTCCGCCGCGTCCACCGGGTGCGGGAACTCCGCGAGCAGCTCCCCGGGTGCGCGGCCCGCCGGGACGGGCGCGTCCTCGGGCGTGATGTGCAGGGTCGCCCGCGCGTGCCGCACCGACGTCCCGTCGGACGCCGTACTGACCACCCGCCAGCGCGCGGTGTCCGGGCCGGCCGCCTCGGCGGTGGCGGTGACCTCGGTGCCCTCGGCGGCCGGCAGCAGCAGCCGTTCCAGGTCCACGCCGGTCAGGCGCAGCCGCCCGGGACCGGTGCCGTACAGGTCGCCGGCGGCGGCGACGGCCATCTCGCACAGCGCGGCGCCGGGCACCACCGTGACGTCGTCGACGCGGTGCGCGTCCAGCCAGGGCAGCGTCGTCGGGGTGAGCCGGGTCTGCCACAGGTGCCGGCCCTCGCCGTCCGGGTCCACGGTGCGCGGCCCCGTCAACGGGTGCCCGGCGGACAGCGCGTGCGCCCCGGCCGACCGCCGCAGCGGCGAGGGACCGACGACGTACCGGGTGCGCTCCCAGGTCGTCGGCGGTACGTCGGCCAGGGCGCCGGCGGCGTACCGGCCGGCCCAGTCCAGCGGGTGACCGGCGCAGTGCAGCGCCGCCACCTGGGTGTGGAACGCCAGCACGTCGTCGGTGTCCCGCAGCAGGGAGGAGACGACCGCGGTGTCGGTGTGGCCGTGCGCGGCGAGGGTGGCCTGCACCGGGTGCGCCATGACGGGGTGCGGGCTCAGCTCCACGAACAGCCGGTGCCCGTCCTCGGCGGCGGCCCGCACCGCGTCGGCGAACCGCACCTCGCGGCGCAGGTTGTCCGACCAGTACGCGGCGTCGAAGGCGGGGTGCGCGCGCGGGTCGTCGGCGACGGTGCTGTAGAACGCCGCGGTCGGCGGCCGGCCGGCGACCCCGGCGAGGGCGTCGGCCAGGTCGGGCAGGATCGGGTCCATGTGGGCGGTGTGCGAGGCGACGTCCACCTCGACGACGCGGATGCCGACGCCGCGCGCGTCCCACTCCTCGGCGAGCGCCCGGATGCGGTCGGCGTCGCCGCCCACGACGGTGTTCTCCGGCGAGGCGACGACCGCGACGCTCACTCCGCGCACCTCCTGCTCGGCCAGCAGCCGTTCGACCTCGGCGCGGCTCAGCGCGACCGACGCCATCAGGCCCAGTCCGGCGGTGCGCAGGATCAGCCGCGAGCGGCGGCAGATGACCCGTACGCCGTCCTCGACGCTCAGCGCGCCAGCCGCCACCGCGGCGGCGACCTCGCCCATGGAGTGGCCGATCACGGCCGCCGGTTCGACGCCGTGCGAGCGCCACATCGCGGCCAGCCCCAGCTGGACGGCGAAGATCACCGGCTGCACCCGGTCGAAGCCGGTCACCACCTCGGGGCGGCGCAGGGTCTCGCGCAGCGAGAAGCCTGACTCGGCGGCCACCAGGGGTTCGAGCGCGTCGACGACCCGGGTGAACTCCGGCTCACGGTCGAGGAGTTCACGGCACATGCCGCCCCACTGCGAACCGTGGCCGGAGAACACCCACACCACGCCCTGCCCGGCGGACGGCACCGCCCGGCCGGTGGCCGTCCCGGCGCCGGCCGCGGTCCCGGCGGCCAACTGCTCCAGCCGGGCCACCAGTTCGGCCCGCTCGGCGGCGACGACCGCGGCGCGTTCCCGGGACGGGGAGCGGCGTACGGCCAGGGTGTGCGCCACGTCGTCCAGCGGCACCTGGGAGCCCTCGCCCCGCAGCCACCCCGCCAGCCGGCCGGCCGCCGCGCGCAGGGCCGCGGGCGTACCGGCGGACAGCGGGTACACCCGCGGCACCGGGGCGGTGCGGGCCGGGCGGGCCGGGCGCCGGACCGGGGCCGGCGACGGCGGCTGCTCCAGCACGACGTGCACATTGGTGCCGCTGATCCCGAACGAGGAGACCGCGGCCAGCCGGGCGCCCTTGCGCACCGGCCACTCGGTGGTGTCGGTGGGCACGAACAGCCGGGTGCCGCTCGGGTCGATCTGCGGGTTCCAGTCGGTGAAGTGCAGACTGGCCGGCACCCGCCCGTGCCGCAGGGACGCGATGGCCTTCAGCAGTCCCGCCACGCCCGACACCGGCTCGGTGTGCCCGATGTTGGTCTTCACCGAGCCGAGCGCGCACCGGTCGCGGCCCTTGCCGTAGACGGCGGCCACCGCCGCGAACTCGATCGGGTCGCCCACCGCCGTGCCCGGCCCGTGCGCCTCCACCATGCCGACGTCACCGGCCGCCACGCCCGCGCGTTCCAGCGCCAGCCGGTACAGGTCGATCTGGGCGGGCTCCGAGGGCGCGCTCAGCCGGGTGCCCCGGCCGTTCTGGTTGACCGCCGTGCCGCGCAGCACCGCCAGCACCCGGTCCCCGGCCCGCAGCGCGTCCGACAGCCGTTTGAGGACGACCACGCCGCAGCCCTCGCCGCGCACGTACCCGTCGGCGCCGGCGTCGAAGGCGTGGCAGCGGCCGGTGGGGGAGAACACGCCCCACAGCGCCGGGGCGACGACCCCCTCCGGGCCCAGGGTCAGCATCGCGGCGCCGGCCAGCGCCACGTCCGACTCGCCGGTGCGCAGGCTCTGGCAGGCGGTGTGCACGGCGACCAGGCCGGACGCGCAGGCGCTCTCCAGGACGACCTGCGGACCGCGCAGGTTCAGCATGAAACCCACCCGGCCGGGACCGATGCTGTCGAAACCGGTGTACATCGCGTAGGCGTTGACGTCCTCCAGCGGCCGCTGCACCCGCAGCATGTAGTCCTTCTGATAGATCCCGAAGAACATGCCGGTCGCGGTGCCGGACAGCCGCTGGGCCGGGAGGCCGGCGTGCTCGATGGCCTCCCAGGCCACCTCGGACAGCAGCCGGTGCTCCGGGTCGACCCAGGGCGCCTCCTGCGCGTTGATGCCGAAGAACTCCGGCTCGTACGCGTACACGTCGTCGTCCAGGAAGCAGCCGTACCGCAGCCGGTCGGCGACCTGGGCGGGCAGCCCGGCCAGTTCCGCCTGCTCCCACCGCTCCCCGGGCACCTCCCGCACCGTCTCCCGGCGGGCCATCAGCAACCGCCACAGCGAGGCGAGGGAGCGGACCTCGCCGGGGAACCGGCAGGCGGCCCCGACGACCGCGACCGGTTCGTCCTGGGCCGCTCCGGGCGCCTCGACGCGGGGCTGTGCATGCATGAGCGGTCCGTCCTTCGCCACGGGAACTGGGAGGCACTGGACATTTCCGCATGCGGGGCGAAGGCGGGCCAAGGGCGTACGGGCCGATTTAAGAGGCATGTTGGGACACCGGTCATGCTCCAACACACCAGGTTCAGCCGCTCGGCCGGGCGTTCAGCGGATCATCGGTGTCCACCGGCGCACGCGGTCCGTGTCTCGGCCGTCGCCTTGAGCCGGTTCATCCAGTCGGTCAGGCCGGCGTCGAGCGCGGCCTGGTTGCCGGGGACGTCGGCTTCGACCGGAGCGCCCGACCAGGACTCCTCGGTGGTGGCGAGGACGCCGCCCTTGACCGGCTTGAAGGTGAACAGGTGGATGCCGTCGATGCCGCCCACGGGCGCGCCCCACGCGGTGCAGCGCAGGCGCCGGACCTCGGTGACGGTCGAGGTCACCTTCATGTTCTGCGGGGACCACGTGAAGACCGAGCCGGGGCGCAGCGGGCCCGGGGTCTGCTTCGCGGCCGGGGTGATCTCCGGTATCCAGGCGGACCAGGCGTCGATGTCGGTGTGCAGGTTCCAGACCGTCTTCAGCGGCGCCTTGATCAGGACGCTCGCCCGGCTGACGACCGGCGCGCTCTGGTCGACGGTGACGTCGCCGCACCGCTGGAACGGGGAGGAGGGGGCGGCGGTCGCCGCGGCGGGGGCGGCGAGGGTCGTCGCGGTGGCGAGGGCGGCGAGGGCCAGGCCCTGGAGGATGGTGTGCCGGGCGGTCATCAGGTGGTTCCCTTTCGAGGTGAGGTGCCGGTGCGGCGGAGTTCGAGCACCGACGCGACGGCGTACGCGCCGCCGCCGGCCAGGGTGAGGACCCAGTACAGGCCGGGGGTGCCGAGGAGGAGGGCTGCCGTGGAGGTCAGGGCGAGCCAGGTGCCGAGGACGTAGTGCAGTGCGTTGCGGCGGGCGGCGCCCTCGGCGACGTAGAGCAGGCCGACGACGAGGCCGGAGCCGGTGGGCCAGAGCAGGGTCTGGATGTCGGGGTTGTCGACGGTGGCGGCGAGGCCCGTGATGGCGAGGAACAGCGCGGCGAAGGCGGTGATCCAGGCGGCGCCGAGGAGTTGGCCGGTGCGGACCTCGGCGGGGTCGGTGGCGGCGCGCTGGGCGCGCAGGGCGGCGACGGTGGCGACCACGGTGCCGGTGGCGAGCCCGGCGCCGAGCAGGGTCATCGGCAGCCAGCCCGGCAGGTCCAGCAGGGGCGTGTCGCCCTTGGAGAGGGCGGCGGAGCCGTGGCCGAGTAAGTAGGCGAGCCCGAAGCTGACGTAGGTGGCGCGGTTGTCGACGTCGCTGAGCGGGCGGGCCCGGCGGACGGTGGCGGGCGGGGCGGCGGCAGTGGTGAGGGACATGGGAGGGGCCTCCGGGGCTGGGTGAAGTGGGGTGTGTCAGTCACGCCTCGGGGACGAGGACGACCTTGCCGGCGACGGTGCGGGACTCGGCCAGGACGAGCGCCGCGGTGGTCTCGGACAGCGGGAACTCCGCGGCGATCTGCGGGGTCAGCACGCCGTCCGCCACCAGGCCCAGCACCTGGGCGAAGTCCTCGTTCAGCCGCTGCTGCCAGGACGCGCGGCAACGGCGCTTGCCCGCCCAGAAGTTGTAGAAGTGCGCGCTCTTGCCGTTGGGCAGCGCGTTCCACGCGTTGAGCCGGGCGAACAGCTTCAGCACCGGCAGCTGCGAGCTGCCGTCCTCGTCCTTGGTGGCCGCGGTGCCGTACGAGACCAGCGTGCCGCCCTTGCGCAGCAGCCGCCAGGACTCCTCCACCGCGTCGCCGCCCACGTGGTCGAAGACCGCGTCCACGCCGTCCGGGGCGAGTTCGCGGATGCGGGCGTACAGGTCGGGGTCGCGGTAGTCGACCGGGGTCGCGCCCAGCGCGGTGACGGTGGCGTGGTGGCGCGGCGAGGCGGTGCCGATCACGGTGATCCCGGCGTGCCGGGCCAGTTGGACCAGGGTGGAGCCGACCCCGCCGTTGGCGCCCAGCACCACGACGGTGCCGCCGGCGGCGACCTTGGCGACGCGGTGCAGCAACTGCCAGGCGGTGATGCCGTTGACGACCACGGTCTCCGCGGCGACGGCGTCCACCGCGTCCGGTACGGGCATCAGGTCCACGGCGTCCACCAGCAGATGACTGGCCCACGCGCCGGTCTTGGTGACCGCGGCGAACCGGCGCCCGATCACCGCCGCGTCCACGTCCGGCCCGGCCGCCGTCACCGTGCCCACCACGTCGTAGCCCGGCACGAAGGGGAACGGCGGCTGGTCGTAGTACTTGCCGCGCCGCATCTGCTGCTCGGCGAAGCACACGCCGGTCGCGTCCATCCGCAGCACGACCTGCCCCTTGGCCGGGGCGGGCAGCTCACGGACGCGCAGTTCCAGCCCTTCCGGCTCGACCTTGCCGGGCAGGACGATCTCGGTGACGGAGGTGGTGACGGTGCTGTTCATGGCGTACCTCTGCGGGCTGTCGGTGCTGCGGCTGTTTGCTTACAGCCGTAAAGCTACAAGCGTAAGGATGAGATTGGCAAGAGGGTTCGGCAACCGGTTCCGTGGGTATCGCTCCTATCGCTCCTCGAACGCGCCGGGCGCGAGCGGCCAGCCTTCTGGCGACGCGCGCGTGCTCGCGTCGGTGAACTTCGCCTACGTGGTGGCGGCCGGCCCGGCTGGGTGGCGGCCGCCGACGCGAGCGGCGGCCGCCGGTCGGCACCGTGACCGCGTGTTCCTCTCCCTCTTCTTCGCAGACGCCGCCCTCGCCCTGCTGGCGACGGCCGCCGCCCTCGTCGCCGGCGGCCGGGCGTCCGGGTCCGGCGGACGGCCGGGCCGGTGGCTGTACCTCACCGCGGTCCTGGTGGCGGCCCGGCTGGTCATCGCGCTCGTCGTACTCGGCCGGGGGCTGGTGCTGGCCGACTCCCGGCTGTTCGTGCAGGTGCCGCTCGCGACGCTGCCGGTGGCCTGGGCGGTGTGGCGGCCCGGCCGGACCGCCGCCCGGGTCATGGCGGCCGGCGTCACGCTGTCGGCCTGGTGGCTGTACGTGCCGTTCGGCCCGCGGGACACCGGCTACGTACTCGTCGGCTCCGCGGCGGCGCTGGCGCTGATCGGCGGGCTCTCCACCGGGCTGGACGCGTGGCGGCGGTCGGGGACCCGGGCCGCGCGGGTGCCCTGGCTGTCGGCGGTGTTCCTGCTGGTGCCCGCGGTCGCGCTGGTACTGGGCGGACAGGCCGGCGCGGCGCCGCCGGGCGGACATCAGCACGCCGTCGCGGGCGGCGGCGGGGTCGGGGTCGATCAGCTCACCGGGCCGCGCGACCGGGAGCCCGAGGTGCGGGTCACCCTGACGGCGGCGCACGGCACGGTCCGGCTGGCCTCCGGGCGGACCGTGGCCGCGCTCACCTTCAACGGTGTCGCGCCCGGCCCCGAGATACGGGTGACACAGGGGCAGTTGGTGGAGGTGACGCTCGTCAACACCGATGTCGAGGAGGGCGTGACCGTGCACTGGCACGGCGTCGACGTGCCCAACGCCGAGGACGGCGTGCCCGGCGTGACGCAGGACGCCGTCCAGCCGGGGCAGCGGCACGTCTACCGGTTCGTGCCGGACCGCGCGGGCACCTTCTGGTACCACACCCACCGGGAGGCGCTGGACACCGTGCGGCGGGGGCTGTTCGGCGCGCTGATCGTGACGGAACCGGACACGGCTCGCTTCGACGGGATCGAGCGGACCGTCTTCACCCACGAGTGGCCGGTCGAGGGCGGTTCGGCCGTCCCCGCCCTCGACCGCGCCGACCGGCCCGCGCGGTACGCCGCCGGCGCGGGCCGGAAGGTCCGGCTGCGGCTGGTCAACAGCTCCACCGACCCGCGCCGGATACATGTCGGCGGTGCTCGCTACACCGTCACCGCCCTCGACGGCAACACCGTCCGGGGTGCCGATCCGGTCGATCCGGGCACCGATCTGCTGCTGGCCGCGGGCGGACGCTACGACATCGCCTTCACCATGCCGGACACGCCGGTCACCCTCTCCTACGCCGGCAACGGCGGCACCGCCGCCCTCGCCCTCAGCCCGGACGGCACCGCCCCACCCGCCGACCTCGACGACGGCACGCTCTTCGACCCGCTCAGCTACGGAACCGGCACCGAAGCCGCACCGGTCGCCTACGACCGTACGTACGACCTGCGGCTGGACGACGGATTCGGGTTCGGCCAGAACGGGTTCGGGTTCGTCAGCAGCCTGATCAACGGGCGGCTGTACCCGGCCGTGCCCACCCTGGAGGTCACCGAGGGCGACCGGGTGAAGGTGCGGATCGCCCACCGCGGCTTCAACGACCACCCGCTGCACCTGCACGGCCACCGAATCCAGGTGCTCTCCCGCAACGGCACACCCACCACCGGCAGCCCCTGGTGGACCGACACCCTCAACGTCGCCCCGGGCGATGTCTTCGAGATCGCGTTCACCGCCGACAACCCCGGCATCTGGATGGACCACTGCCACAACTTCGAGCACGCCGCCGACGGCATGATCATGCACCTCGCCTACACCGGCGTCAGCAGCCCCTACGAGGCGGACCACATGCCTGAGTGACCGCTTCTCCCTTAACGTATGCGCCATGACGTCGGCACCACCTTCCGCGCAACTCATAGGCAGGCACGCGGAGATGCGCCGTCTCGACGAGCTGACCGCCGCCGCCCGCGAGGGCCGGGGCGGGGCGCTGGTCCTGCGCGGCGAGGCGGGCATCGGCAAGAGCGCGCTGCTGGCACACGCCGGGCGGGCGGCCACCGGGCTGCGCACCGTCCGGGCGGCCGGGTCGCAGTACGAGCGGGAGCTGCCGTTCGCCGCCCTGCACCAGCTCTGCGTACCGCTGCTGCCGCACCTCGCCGACCTGCCCGAGGGACACCGCGCGGCGCTGCGGAACGCGTTCGGGCTGGCCACCGGGGCGCCGGACGTGTTCCGGATCGGCCTCGCGGCCCTGGAGCTGCTGGCCTGCGCGGCCCGCGAACGGCCGCTGCTGTGCCTGGTCGACGACGCGCACTGGCTGGACGCGGCGTCCTCGCAGGTGCTGGCCTTCCTGGCCCGGCGGGTCGGCTGCGAACCGGTCGCCCTGGTGTTCGCGGCCCGGTCGCAGCCGCCGGCGGACGACCTGCCCGGTCCGGCGGCGGGCGGGCCGGACGACCTCCCCGGTCCGACCGCCGGCCGGCTGGACGATCTCCCCGGTCCGACCGCGAGCGGACTGGACGACCTGCCCGTGCTGCCGGTCGGTGGGCTGGGTGATGCCGACGCGCGGGCGCTGCTGGCCGCGCGGGGGCATGTGGCGGTCGACGACCAGGTGTACCGGCGGCTGCTGGCCGAGGCCCGGGGCAACCCGCTCGCGCTGCTCGAACTGCCCCGGGCCGGCGGGTTCGGCGCGCCGGACACCTCGTCCGTGCCGACCCGGATCGAGCGCGGGTTCCGGGCCAGGCTGGCCGGACTGGCCGACGCGGCGCGGCTGCTGCTGACCGTCGCGAGCGCCGATCCGACCGGCGACCCGGGGCTGCTGTGGCCCGCCGCCCGGCGCCTGGGTCTCGACCCGGCGACGGCCGGCGCGGCGGCGACCGGCACCGGGCTGATCGAGTTCGGCACCCGAGTCCGCTTCTGCCACCCGCTGGCCCGGTCCGCCGTCTACCGGGCCGCGCCGCCCGCCCTGCGGCACACCGCCCACCGGGTGCTGGCCGAGGTCACCGACCCGGTCCTCGACCCCGACCGGCGGGCCTGGCACCGCGCCCAGGCCGGCACCGGTCCCGACGAGGACATCGCCGCCGAACTGGAACGCTCCGCCGACCGCGCCCGGTCCCGCGGCGGAGTGGTGGCCGCCGCGGCCTTCCTGGAACGCGCGGCGGCCCTGTCCCTGGACACCGCCAAGCGCACCGAACGCACCCTCACGGCGGTCCGGGCGGGACTGGACGCCGGACTCACCGACGCCGCCGCCGAACTGCTCACCACCGTCGAGCACACCGCCCTGGACACCGACCAGCACGCCCGGGTCGACCTGCTGCGCGGCCGGCTCGCCTTCTCCCGGCACAACGACGGCAACGGCCCGCTGTTCATGCTGCGCGCCGCCCAGCGGCTGGCCGGCTCCGACCCGGAACGGTCCCGCGCGTGCTTCCTGGACGCGCTGGAGATGAGCCTGGTCGTCGGCCGGGCCGCCGGGGTGATGGACACGGTGCTGGCCGCCGCCCGGTCCGCGCCGCCGGTGTCCCGCGCCCCCGATGTCCTGGACGCCCTGATCCGGCTGGAGCGGGACGGACACCGGGCGGCGGTCCCGCTGCTGCGCGCGGCCCTGGACGGTGCCGACACCCCGCTGTGGACCAGCCGGCCCGCCCTCGCCGTCATCCTCGCCAGCGAACTGTGGGACCCGCACACCCACGCGGCGATCACCGACTGGCTGATGAAGACCGGCCGCGCGTCCGGCTCCCCGCTGCTGCTGCGTCTCGGCCTGGCCCAGACGGTGTCCGGCGCGGCGCTCTCCGGCGACCTCGGGCAGGCGGAGGCCGCCGTGGTGGAGGAGGCGGCGCTCGCCGACGCGACCGGCGGGCCGCCGGTGACGTACCACCGGCTGCAACTGGCCGCGCTGCGGGGCCGCCGCGCGGCGGCGCTGGAGCTGTTCGACACGGTCACCGCGGCGGCCACGGCGCACGGTTCGGGGCAACTGGTCGCCAACACCCACTGGGCGGCGGCCGTGCTCCACAACGGCCTGGGCGACTACCCGGCCGCGCTGGACGCGGCCCGGCGGGCCGTCGCACCCGGCGACCTGTTCCTCGCCGGGTTCTCGCTGCCCGAGCTGATCGAGGCGGCGGTCCGGTGCGGTGCGCGCGAGGCGGCCGGCACCGCCCTGGAGTCGCTGACCGAACGCACCGCGGCCGGCGGCACGGTCACCGGCCTGGGCATCGCGGCCTACGCGCGCGGCCTGGTCACCGGCGTCGAGGACCACTACCGGGAGGCCGTCGAGCACCTGGAGAAGAGCCCGCTGGTGCCGTACCTGGCCAGGGCCCATCTGCTGTACGGGGAGTGGCTGCGCCGCCAGGGCCGCCGGCGCGACTGCCGGCCGCAGCTGCGCACCGCGTACGAGCTGCTGTCCCAGGCGGGCGTCGAGGCGTTCGCCCGGCGGGCCGCCGACGAACTGCGGGCCACCGGGGAGGTGGCCCCCGCCCGGTCCGGACGGCCCGCCCAGGACCGGCTGACCGCGCAGGAGGCGTACATCGCCCGGCTGGTCGCCACCGGCGCGACCTCCAAGGAGGTCGCCGCCCGGCTGTTCCTCAGCCCGCGCACCATCGACGCGCACCTGCGCAGCATCTTCCGCAAGCTCGGCGTCACCTCCCGTCGGCAGCTGCGGGACCATCCCGGTCTCGGTGACTGACCGGGGCCGGGCAGCAGGATCAGTCGGTGACCGGCTGCGCGTCCGTGATCCAGCCGGTGAGCCGCTCGATGTAGTCGGCCTGCGACACGTAGTCCAGCGCGGCGGAGACCCACGGCCGCACCTGGCCGGAGGTGAGCGCGGGGGCGTCCGCGACGGTGGGCTGCTTCTTCAGCTGCGCGGTGTCGTAGCCGGCCTGCTGGAGCAGCCACAGGTCGCCGCCGATCTGCCCGGCGTTCTCCCAGCTGTAGTTGCCCCAGTAGTAGCCCTCGGGCTTCGGCTCGAAGAACGTCACGCCGAGGTCGGCGAGCAGGTCGAGGGCCGGGTCCTCGTGCGCCTTGGCGACGCTGACGCCGTCGCTGTCGGCGTACAGCGCGGTCACCGTGACCGGGTTGGCGGCCACCGCCTTCTTCAGGCCGGCCGCGGCGGTGGCGTACCGCTGCTTCGCCTTGTCGACGGTCGCGGAGTCGGCGCCGAGCGCCTCGGCGAGCTTGGTGGTGCTGTCGACGACGTCGCCGCCGTCGCCGCCGAGCAGGACCGTGATGACCGGCGCGATCGCCTCGACCTGCTTCTGCTGGGCGAGATCCTTGAAGCCGTAGTCGGGCTGGGTCTTGTCGATGGTGCCCTTGGCGTCCGTCGGGTAGACCTCGGAGACGATGACGTCGGGCCGGGCCGCCGCCAGCTTTTCCAGGTCGATCTCGCCGTAGGCGGTGCCGATCTGGGTGATGCCGGAGGTGTTCAGGTCGTCGAAGCGGGCGTCGTCCTTGATGGACGAGTAGCCCCAGGACGCGACCGGCTCCAGGCCGTAGTGCAGCAGCGGGACCACCTGGTCGTTGATGCCGGCCACCCGGGTCGGGGCCTGGTCGAGGGTGACGGTCTTGCCGAGGTCGTCGGTGAAGGACCAGGAGCCCCCGGAGGCGGCGGACTTAGCGGTGTCCGAGCCGGACGACTCGGAGGAGCAGGCGGTCAGGGCGGCGAGGGCGGCGACAGCGGCCGCTATCGGGAGGAGGCGGGGGACAGCTCTCATGGTGTGGCGTTGCTCCTAGTCTCACGGGGGGCGGGGAGGGCGACCGGGGCGTCGTTCTCCTCCGGCAGCACGAGCGGGGTGCCGGTGACCGGGTCGGGGATCACCCGGGCGCGCAGTCCGAACGCGCGCGCCAGCAGGTCCGGTTCGAGTACGTCGTGCGGGGCGCCGTCGGCGAGCACGCCGCCGTCGCCGATGACCACCAGACGGTCGGAGTAGCGGGCGGCGAGGCCGAGGTCGTGCAGGACCATCACGACGGTGGTCCCCGACTCCCGGTTCACCCGGCGCACCAGCCGCAGTACGTCGAGCTGGTGGGCGAGGTCGAGGAAGGTGGTCGGCTCGTCCAGGAGCAGGGTCGGCGCCTGCTGGGCGAGGACCAGGGCGATCCAGGCGCGCTGCCGCTGGCCGCCGGAGAGTTCGGTCACCGGGCGGTCGGCGGCCTCGGTCAGGCCGGTGTCGGCGAGGACCCGGTCGACCACCGCGTCGTCGGCGGGGGTCCAGGGCCGGGCCCAGCTCTGGTGCGGGTTGCGGCCGCGCATCACCAGGTCGCGCACGCTGGTGCCGGGCGGGGCGACCGGGTTCTGCGGCAGGATCGCCAGCCGGCGCGCGACCGCCCGGGACCGCTGCCGCCTGAGCGGCTCGCCCTCCAGCAGGACCGTGCCGGCGCTCGGGGCCAGCAGCCGTCCGAACGCCTTCAACAGGGTCGACTTGCCGCACCCGTTGGCGCCGAGCAGCGTCGTGACGGTGCCCGCCTCGATGCCGAGGTCCAGTCCGCGCAGCACGGTGCGGCCGTCGTAGCCGAGGGTCACGCCCCGGGCTTCAAGGACCGGAGCGGTCACGTCGTCAACTCCTTGCGGTTGCGCAGCAGCAGCCAGATCAGACAGGGCGCGCCGAGCGCGGTGGTCACGATCCCGACCGGCACGTCCCACGGGAAGACGGTGCGGGCCAGCGTGTCGGCGGCCAGCACCAGACAGCCGCCGGTCAGCCCGGACAGCAGCAGCGGGGGACGGGTGGCGCCGGCCGCCCGTACGGCGATCTGCGGGGCCACGAACGCGACGAAGCCGACCGGTCCGGCCGCCGCCACCGAGGCCGCCGTCAGCAGCACCGTCAGCAGCAGCACCACCAGCCGGTGGAGCTGGACCGGCAGTCCGACGCCGCGCGCGATCTCGTCGCCGAGGTGCGACACGCTCAAGGCCGCGCTGCCGGCCAGCGCGAGCGGGACGAGGACGGCGACGACGCCGAGCAGCGGCCACACCCCGTCCCAGGAGGAACCCGAGACCGAGCCCACCAGCCACTGCGAGGCGGCCGTCACCTGGGTGATCCGGGCCTGCGCGAGCAGATAACTGGTGCCCGCGTCCAGGACCGCCCCGACCCCGATGCCGACCAGCACCAGCCGGTAGCCGTGCACCCCGCCGCGCCAGCCGAGCCCGTACACCAGCGCGGCGGCCAGGATCGCGCCGAGCGCCGCGACGGCGGGCACGCCCGCGCCCAGCAGCGCGCCGCCGACGCTCTCTCCGCCGCCGCCGATGACGATCGCGGCGACCGCGCCGAACGACGCGCCGGAGCTGACGCCGACGACGTCGGGGGTGGCGAGCGCGTTGCGGGTGACGGTCTGCATCAGGGCCCCGGCGACGCCGAGCGCGAGGCCGACCAGCGCGCCGGTGAGCACCCGGGGCAGCCGCAGGTCGACGACGATGAGCCGCTCGACGGGGTCGCCGCGGCCGATGAGCGCGCGCAGGATGCCGGGCACCCCGACCTCCGAGCCGCCGACCGCGATCGCGGTGACCACCAGGGCGAGGGTGAGCAGCAGCGCGGCGCAGGTGACGGCCAGCACGCGGGGGCGCCAGGCGAAGCCGAGCGGGCCGACGAGCAGCCCGCGCCGGGCTTCTTGGGTGGCGGACGCGGTGCTCACAGGCTCACCAGCGACCGGCGCCGGGCCACCGCCACGAAGAACGGTCCGCCGAGGACGGCCAGCACGATGCCCACCTGGATCTCCGCGAAGCCGCCGATCAGCCGGCCCACGATGTCCGCGCCCAGCACCAGCAGGGCGCCGGTCAGCGCGGCGGCGGGCAGCAGCCACCGGTGGCCGGCCCCGACCAGCGCCCGCGCCAGGTGCGGCACGACCAGGCCGACGAAGGCGATCGGCCCGGCCGCCGCCGTCGCGGCGGCGGTGAGCAGGGTGATGGCGGTGAGCCCGACCGCCCGGGCCACGAGCAGGTTCTCGCCCAGGCCGCGGGCGAGTTCCTCGCCGAGGGCCAGGTTGTCCAGGGCGCGTACGTTGAGTGCCGCGAGGACGAGTCCGGCCGCCGCGAACGGCACGGCCGCCCAGATGTCGTCGAGTTGCCGCCCGGACAGCGAGCCGACCACCCACAGCTGGTAGCTGCGCAGGCTCTCCCGGTCGGCCAGGGTCAGGAACGAGGTGAACGCGCCCAGCAGCGCGGAGACCGCCGTACCGGCGAGCGCCAGCGGCACCGGGCTCGCGGTGCCGCTGCCGGCCACCGTGACGGCGAACGCGGCCAGGCTCGCCACCAGCGCGCCGGCCAGCGCGAAGCCGACCGAGGCGGCGCCGCCCGACACGCCGAACGCGACGATGCCGAGGACGACCGCGAGACCGGCGCCCGCCGAGACGCCGAACAGGCCGGGGTCCGCCAGCGGGTTGCGGGTGTGGCCCTGCATCACCGCCCCGCCGACCCCGAGGCACACCCCGACCAGCAGGCCGATGACCGTACGCGGCACCCGGGAGCCGTAGACGACGGCGGCGTCGGTGCCCGACCCCGGGTGCAGCAGGCCGTGCAGGACCGCGGCGGGCGCCAGCCGGTTGCTGCCCAGCAGAACGCTGGCCAGGCAGCAGAGGGCGAGCACCGCGCACAGGGCGAGGAGGGCACCGGCGCGGGAGGCGCGGGTGGGCCGCGGCCGGCGTGGCCGGCGGGCGGCCTCGGTCGGCGTCGTGGCGATGATCACGAACTTAGCTTAGCCTAACCTTCATGACCTCCAGCAAGCGTCCGAGCCGCCGCGATCCGAGACTCTTCCCCGCCACGGTCGTGCACAGCGCCCGTCTCACGCCGAACATGCACCGGGTGACGGTGCGCGGCGAGGCGCTCCGCGCGTTCCCGTGGGGCGGCTACGACCACTGGTTCCGGCTGTTCTTCCGCTATCCGCACCAGGAGCGCTTCCACGCCCCCGAGGTGGAGGCCGAGACCTGGTGGAAGCCGTTCCTCGCGATGCCCGACGAGACCCGCCCCTACTGCGCCAACTACACGGTGGCCGGCTTCCGCGCCGAGGCCGGCGAACTCGACATCGACGTCGTCGTGCACCGCGGCGCGGACGGCGAGATCGAGGGCGGCGTCGCGGTGTGGGCGTGCGCGGTGCGGCCCGGCGAGGAGATGGCCCTGCTCGACCAGGGGCTGATGTGGGACGCGCCGGCCGACGCCGGCCGGGTGCTGCTGGTCGCCGACGAGAGCGGGCTGCCGGCCGTCGCGGGCATCCTGCGCTCGCTCGCCGAGGCCCCGAAGCCGCCCGCGGTCCGGGTGCTCCAGGAGGTGCCGGCGGACGCCGACCGCCGGGCCGGCCTGGTCTGCCCGCCCGGCACGCACATCGACTGGATACCGCGCGCCGACCCGCACGCGGTGCCCGGCACGGCGGCGCTGGCCGCGCTGCGCGACCACACCGACGTGGACCCGGGCGGCTACGCCTTCGTGGTCGGCGAACAGCGACTGGCCGCCGAGGGCCGCCGCCATCTGCACCGGGCCGGCCTGCCCAAGGACCGCATCACGTTCTCCGGCTTCTGGAAGAGCGACCGGCACCCGGCGGACCGCGCCCAGGCGTGAGCGGAGCCGCGAGCCTCTCCGGGGGGAAAGAGGCCCGCGGAGCGCGGGTCAGCCGGCCGGCCGCCGGGCGGCGACCTGGCCGAGGTGGGAGCTGAGCAGATGCGCGTCGAGCAGCGCGATGTCCGCCGTGCGGTGCGCCCGCGCGTAGCCGGTGAGCATGCGTTTGGTCAGGACCAGCGCCTCGGGGGAGCGCCGGGCGAGGGATCTGGTCCAGCCGTCGACGGCGTGGTCGAGCCGGTCCAGCGGGACGGACTTGTGCAGCAGGCCGAGCCGGTGGGCCGTCTCCGCGTCGAACACGTCGCAGGTCAGCATGAGTTCGCGGATCCGGGCGGCGCCCGCCTCGGCGATCAGCCGGCCCATCGCGCCGCCCCAGGCCGGTGGCAGGCCGAGCCCCACCTCCGGCATCCGGAACCGGCAGTCGTCCGCGCCGGCCCGCAGATCGCAGTAGGCGGCCAGCGCCAGGCCGGCGCCGATCACCTTGCCGTGCAGCCGGGCGACGGTGACGGCGTGGCACTCCTCCAGCGCCCGGCACAGCCGCTGCGCCTTGTCGAGCAGGCGGCGCAGGCTCGCGTCGCCGAGGGCGGCCTCGTACTCCGTGCGGTCGGCGCCGGAGCAGAAGTCGGGGCCGGCCGAGGACAGCACCAGGACCCGCAGGTCGGGCCGGTCGTGCAGCGAGTCGAGCAGGGCGAGCAGATCGTCGACGACGGCGGTGCTCAGGGTGGGGTCCGTGCCGTGGGGATCCAGCAGGACGCGCAGGACGGGGCCGTCCTGGGTGACGTCGACGGCCTTGAAGCCGGTGACGGGGGCGGATGCGGGTATGTGGTTCATGCGAGGGCGACATCCAGGCTCAGTAGGCGCCGGAAGACCACGCGCGGGGCCCGGGGCGGGCGCCGTACGAGGGTGAGGCGGGGCAGACGGGTGACGAGGCGGCGGAGCAGGGTCTGGGCTTCGAGGCGGGCCAGCGGGGCACCGAGGCAGTAGTGGATGCCGCCGCTGAAGCCGAGGTGCTGGGCGAAGTTGCGGGAGAGGTCGAACCGGCCGGGGTCGGGGTACCGGGCCGGGTCGTGGTGGGCGGCGCCGACCATGAGGTGGATCATCTCGTCCGCGCGGACCTCGAAGCCGCCCAGGACGCGGTCGGTGGCGGCGACCCGGCTGATGACGTGGGTGGGCGGGTCGTAGCGCAGGGTCTCCTCCACGAAGGCGGGGACCAGGTCGGGGGAGGCGGTCAGCGGATCGCGGCGCCCGGGTCTCTCCGTCAGGAACAGCACCATCGTCGAGAGCAGGGTGGACGTGGTCTCCAGGGCCGCGAGGAGCACGAACAGGGCCAGGAAGTAGACCCCTTCGTCGGCCTTGTCCCGGTCCGGCTCCAGCGCGTCCCAGGTGCGTATCCAGCGGGAGACGGGGTCCTCGCCGAGATGGGTGCGCCGATGCCGGATCAGGTCCAGGAAGTACGTGCGCAGTTCGGCCAGCGCCACGTCGGACCGGGTGAGCTGGCTGGCGGACGGCAGCAGTTCCTGGGTGAAGACCTGCTCGTGGGTCAGGTCGCGCAGCCGGTCCCAGTCCGCGGCCGGCAGCGCCAGCCAGCTGCCGACGGTGGCGATCGGCAGCCGCTCGCTCACCAGCGCCGCGAAGTCGGCCTCGCCCTCCTCGCGCAGTCGCGCGCTGAAGGAGTCGAGCAGACCGTCGACGATGCCGTCGACGGTCCGGCCCAGTTCCTGGATGGTGCCGCGGTCGAACGAACCGGCCGCGCGGCGCACCCGGGTGTGCTCCGGCGGGTTGAGCGCGGGCAGCGTGTTGCTGATCTCCCGCGACGACGGCGCGCTCCAGCGGGTGCGCGGCCCCTGCCGGGCCCGCCACTCCTTGTCCGGCTCCAGCCAGCCGTTGTCGCGCAGCACCGCGGCACACAGGTCGTAGCCGGTGACGAGGTGACCGCCCCAGGGGGCCGGGCTGACCGCGCCCCTGGAGCGGAGCTTCTCGTAGAGGGGGAACGGGTCGGCCTGGCCCTGCGGGGTCCGCAGGCGAGAGAAGAGCGCGACGGCGGTGCGGCGATCGGTGGATGGGGTGGAGAGACTCCCCATGATGGCAGCTCCTTTCTCAGCAGCAGCCGCCATACGTACCCGGAAGATGATCACTACATCCAATAACCGTCTGTTCTCACAGGGTTACTTGCGTCACGTCACTCGCCCTTGATCCACGCCACGAAGTTGCTGAAGAGGCCCCCCTTGCGCTGCGGCGCGGCGGGGGCCGCGGGCCGGGCGGCGGAGACGGTGTGCTGCGGCTGGACCGAGGCGGGGGCCGGCCGGCTCGCGGCCGGCCCGGCGGCGGCGGGCGCCGAGCGCGGCGTGAACCGCACCGGCAGGGTCACCAGGCACCGGCTCCACGGCGCCGGAATCCACGGCAGGTCCGTGAACGGGACCCGCAGTTCGACGTCCGGCAGCCGGTTGAGCACGGCCTCGACGGCGGTGACCGTCATCTGGAACGCCGGATCCTTGGCGGGGCACGCGTGCGGCCCGGCGCCGAACGCCAGGTGCGCCTTGCTGAGCTGCTCGCGGTGCCGCTTCAGCTTCGGGTCGGTGTTGGCCGCGGCGAACGAGATCAGGATCGGATCGCCGGCCCGCAGCGTCCGGCCGGCCAGCTCGACGTCGTGGGTCGGGTAGTGCCCCGCGTAGTTGGCGATCGGCGCGTAGTCCCACAGGGTCTGCACGACCGCGTCCTCGACCGGCAGACCGGAGCGCCACTCCTCGCTGAGGTAGAGCGCCGCGCTGGTGCCGATGGCGGCGGCCAGCGGCGCGGTGCCGCCGGACAGCAGCGTGACCAGCTGGTGCAGCACCTCCTCGTCGGTCAGCTCGGCGGAGTGCTGCATCAGACGGGACGTCAGATCGTCGCCGGGCTGCCGACGCTTGAGCGCGATCAGCTCGGCCAGCGCGCCGCCCAGCACCTCGTCCGCGCCGGGCGTGCCGTCGAAGATCCCGCTGATGCCGACGACGACCCGGTCGCCGATCTCCGGCGGGCAGCCGAACAGTTCGCTGAAGACCAGCAGCGGCAGCGGCTGGGCGTAGTCGGCCATCAGGTCGGCCTGGCCGCGCGCCGTGGTACCGAACTGGCTGATCAGGTAGTCCGCGGACTGTTGGGTCTGGCGGACGAACTGGAGTTCGTCGATGGTGGCCAGACTGTCGGTGACCGCCCGCCGCAGCCGGGCGTGCGCCGCGCCGTCGCTGAACAGCGCGTTGGGCCGGTAGCCCATCATGGGCAGCGCCGGGCTGTCCTCGGGCACCCGCCCCTCGTTCAGCGCGTTCCAGCGGCGGGAGTCACGGACGAACCAGGCCGGGTTCTGGAGGAAGTACAGGGCCTCGTCGTAGCCGGTGACCAGCTCGACCTCGACGCCCGGCGCGATGTCGACCGGCGCGCTCGGGCCCATCGAGCGCAGCAGGTCGTAGTGGCGTTCGGGATCGGAGCCGAAGTCGCCCCCGAACAACTGGACATTGCCGTGCGCGGGGCAGCCGGGCGGTATCTCGGGGGTGTTGGACTGCTGCATGCCGTGGCTCCTAGCCGAAATGGGTCATCAGGTGTTCCACGAGGGCGATCAGCGCCTTCGCCGACGACTGGCTGTCGCGGACGTCGCACTCCACGACCGGGGTGTCCGCGGGCAGGTTCAGCGCCTCGCGCACCTCGTCGAGCGGGTAGGCGGCGGTGTCGTCGAAACGGTTGACGCCGATGGCGTACGTCAGACCGAACCGCTCGACCAGGTCCAGGACGGCGAAGCTCTGGTCCAGCCGCGAGGGGTCGACGATGACCAGCGCGCCCAGCGCGCCCCGGGACAGCGCCTCCCACATCTCCTTGAAGCGCTCCTGACCGGGCGTTCCGAAGAGATAGAGGACCAGCGTGTTGCTGAGCGTGCGGCGGCCGAAGTCCATCGCCACCGTGGTGGTGGTCTTGTCGGGGACGCCCGACAGGTCGTCGAAGCCCGCGCTGGCCTCGGTGATGGTCTCCTCGGTCTTCAGCGGCTCGATCTCGGAGATGGAGCCGATGTAGGTGGTCTTGCCCACCCCGAAGTGGCCCACCACGAGGACCTTCACGGAGTGGGAGACGTCCGGGTTCAGGTACTCCGGTGACTGGGCGGCATCAGTTGTGAGTGTCACGGGTCACGCTCCGAATTGGTTTCTCAGGCCGTCGAGCACAGCGCTGAGCAGTTCGCGGTCGACCCGTTCGGCGCGTGGGATGGGCTTTCGCACCAGGAGGAGACCGTCGTTGTCCAGCTGCGCCACCAGGATGCGCACGATGCCCAGCGGCAGCCGGGTGTGGGCGGACACCTCGGCCAGGGACAGGAAACCGTCGGCGACCAGGTCCGTGACCCTGCGTGCCTCCGGGGACAGCGCGCGGGTCGCGGCGACCGGCGCGTTCTGGGCGGTCACCAGCGTGGTGTGCTCGTACTCGTGGTCCGGGGGCAGCGCGCGCCCCTCGGTGATCACGAACAGGGGTACTAACGACGACGTGAGTTCCGGTCCCTCGTCGGGGCCGCCGGGTGCGTCATGCATCGCCGGACCTCCCCGCACCGGTCGCACCGCTCGCGGCCAGCGACGGCACCGCGTCGGCCAGCCGCGCGGTGAACCGGTCGATGTCGCAGTCGGGCGCGGCGGAGGCGGCCAGGAAGGCGCCGTCGCCGGCCGCGATCAGGAAGATCCAGCCGTGCTCGAACTCGATGACGGTCTGCCGCCACTGGAAGTCCGGGTCGCCCACGAACTGCGCGGTGGCCCGGCTGTACGCCTGGATGCCGGTCATGGCCGCCGAGATGGTGTCGGCGAGGTCCTGCCCCATGCCGGAGGTGGCGCCGCGCGGCAGCCCGTGCGACCCGAGCAGTACGGCGTGCCGGGCGCCC
>NZ_JBQOUX010000317.1:0-253 GCF_052216785.1 Streptomyces sp. JW3
GGGTGCCGCCGCGCCCACCCTCCCCCACTCTCGGCTTCGCTCGAGCGGGGGGACCCCCATCGCCCCTGGGGGTACCTCCCAGGCCGTTCAGGCACTGGGGGAGGCACGACTGCCCGCGGTTCGGCGCACTCGCGCGCGGCGCGAAGGGGACGGGGTGGGGGGTGTTCGCCCGCAGCGGTTGGCGCGTCGGCCCGGTTCACCCCCGTAACAGGCCGATTCCGCGCCGTTCCGAGGACGGACACCCCCCGCCCCG
>NZ_JBQOUX010000318.1:0-253 GCF_052216785.1 Streptomyces sp. JW3
GTTCTGTGATCAAGCCTTCGGGCGAGACGCAGGATTGCTGCACAGGACCTTCGCTGTAGTAGGTAAGCGATGGGGTGACGCAGGAAGGTAGCTGGGCCAGGTGATGGAATACCTGGTGTAAGCCTGTAGGGCGCAACATAGGCAAATCCGTGTTGCACACAGCCTGAGAGGTGATGCGTAGTCGTTGAGACGAATTCAGTGATCCTATGCTGCCGAGAAAAGCCTCTAGCGAGCTGGTACATGGCCCGTACCC
>NZ_JBQOUX010000319.1:0-252 GCF_052216785.1 Streptomyces sp. JW3
TTCTCACCCTCATCGGTGCCACCATCCTTGGTAGCGCCATCCTGATGCAGCGCCGCGCTGGCGGTTGGGACCCGGCTCCGGCACGAGGATCGTCATCCGACGGTGTGACGGCCGTTGTCACCGCAGAGGAGGTGAGCGATGACCCAGACGAGGCCACGCGAACGGCAACGGCATCCACGATTAGCCACCGCCGCATCGCCCCTCCTGTGGGGGCACCAACACCTCCGTCCCGGGATGAGTTGGGGTTGTAAT
>NZ_JBQOUX010000320.1:0-251 GCF_052216785.1 Streptomyces sp. JW3
CGCACACCGATGCAGTGGACGCCGGACCGCAACGCCGGGTTCTCGTCGTCCGACCCGGGCCGGCTCTTCCTGCCGACGATCATGGACCCGGTCTACGGCTACCAGGTGACCAACGTCGAGGCGTCGATGTCCTCGCCGTCCTCCCTGCTGCACTGGACCCGCCGGATGATCGAGATCCGCAAGCAGAACCCGGCCTTCGGCCTCGGCTCGTACACCGAACTGCCGTCCACCAACCCCGCGGTGTTGGCGTT
>NZ_JBQOUX010000321.1:0-250 GCF_052216785.1 Streptomyces sp. JW3
GGTGCCGATCTCGCGGAACGCCTCGTCCCAGGTCACCGGGACGAATCCGGTGGCGGTGCGTCGCATAGGGGTGCGCAGGCGGTCGGGATCGTGATGCAGGCCGCCCATGGCGGTGGCCTTCGGGCAGATGTAGCCCTGGGAGAGAACGTCGTCGGGATTGCCTTCGATCCGGGTGACGCGGTCCTCCCGCACTGTCACCAGAATTCCGCAGTGTGCCTCGCACAGCGTGCATTGGCGCGCGATCGTCTTG
>NZ_JBQOUX010000322.1:0-247 GCF_052216785.1 Streptomyces sp. JW3
TCGGCGCGCCGACACAGAGCCCGCGCCGCCGCGACGCCTTGCTCATCGTCGGCCACCACTTCGTGATCGACGGTGTGTCCTGGCGCATCCTGATCCCGGACCTCGGCATGGCCTGGGGCCAGATCGCGGCCGGTCAGCCGGTGAACCTGCCCGCCAACGGCACGTCCATGCGGCGCTGGGCGCACAGCCTGGTCGAGCAGGCCGCCGACCGTCGCACGGAACTGCCGTTCTGGCGTGAGGTGTCCAC
>NZ_JBQOUX010000323.1:0-246 GCF_052216785.1 Streptomyces sp. JW3
GGCTCGGACCGCCGAAGACCAGCAGGTCGCCGCTGGCCAGCTCCACGTCGGTGAACGGCCCGGTGCGGCGGTCGACCCCGGCGAACCGGAAGCGGCACGTGTCCCCCAGGCTGATCGTGACCACCGGCGCCGCCGACGGCTCCTCGCCGTCCTGGTGGATGCCGAGGCTGGCGCCCGGCGCGTACAGGTTCACGATGGCGGCGTCGGGCGCGTACGTCCGCGCCGAGGGGCTGGTGACCCCGTAGG
>NZ_JBQOUX010000324.1:0-245 GCF_052216785.1 Streptomyces sp. JW3
AGGAAGGGGCAGGCCACGAACCGCTCGGCGGTCAGGTCCGCGCGGCCCAGATAGCCACGGGCCAGACCGGGACCGGCGAGATACACCTCGCCCACTATGCCGGGGGCCGTCGGCCGCAGGAACTCGTCCAGCACGAAGACGCGCGTGTTCGCCAGGGGGCGGCCGATCGCCGGCGGCGCGTCCTCGGGCGTGACGCCCTCCGCGATCTCCACCGCAGTCGCCATCACCGTGGCCTCGGTCGGACC
>NZ_JBQOUX010000325.1:0-245 GCF_052216785.1 Streptomyces sp. JW3
GTTCATTACCTGATTATGGTTGGTTTGTATCAACTGCTTTATACCCGCATTCCACCTCATGCCGCGCTGGCTGAAACGGTTGAAGGCGCAGTTGCAATTAAGCGCCCGCAACTTAAGGGATTGATTAACGGTGTATTACGTCAGTTCCAGCGTCAGCAAGATGAGTTATTAGCCGAGTTTAATGCCAGTGATGCACGTTATCTGCATCCTTCCTGGTTGCTGAAGCGTCTGCAAAAGGCGTATCC
>NZ_JBQOUX010000326.1:0-244 GCF_052216785.1 Streptomyces sp. JW3
GGTTCTGGATCACTTTCCGTGCAGCGCTGACGGACGGTCACGGGACCGACCCGGTTCGCCGTACGGTCACCCGGCCAGGAGGACGCGCTTGCGGAGCAGAGCCAAGCCCGCGCGGCCGAACATCTGCCGCTTCAGCATCTTGATCCGGTTCACGTGCCCCTCCACCGCTCCCGAGCTGAACGGCAACGTCAGCCCCGCCTCCACCGCCCGCAGATCACACCCGATCCCGTTCACGAACGACAAC
>NZ_JBQOUX010000032.1:0-66434 GCF_052216785.1 Streptomyces sp. JW3
GCGTACGGACCGCGGACTTCGCGGCGCGGGCGGCCCGGGTGGCCCGCGCCGCACTGCCGGGCGGCACCGGCGACTGGCGGGCCGGCAACCGCGCCCACCTCGCGCTGCAGCCCGTCGAGACGGCGAAGGCGCGCCGGGCGGGCGGCGTGGAGGCCGCGGCCCGGCGGGTGGCGGCGGCGCTGGCCGCCCATCCGGACGTGGCGCTCGCCTACTGGGACACCGGACTGGCCCGCCTGGTGGTGACTGCCACCGAGGACGCGCTGACCGACCGGGTGGTGGACCGGGCGGCCGAGCTGGCCGAGGAGCACGGGCTCACCCGTGCCGACCCGGTGGAGGAACTGTCCCACCCCGGCGACCCCACCTCCGTGCGGGTCGCCGCGGCCGCGCTCGGCGCCGACGCGCTGGGCGTCGCCGCCGGGTTCACCGCCGCCGCGCTGCGGCTGCCGCCCTCGCCCCGGCTGGTGACGGCCGTGACCACCCTGCTGCGCGAGAACCCCGCCTTCCGGGCCTGGCTGCGCGACCGGCTCGGCGCCACCCGCATGGACGTGGTGCTCGCCGCCGCCAACGCCGCCGTGCACGGCGCGGGCCAGAGCCCGGCCTCGTTGGTCCTGGACGGGGCGCTGCGCGCCTGCCAGTTGGCGGAGGCGGTGGCCCGTACGGCCACCTTCGAGGTGGTCCACGACCGGCTGTGCGCGCCGGAGCGCGGCGGGCTGTCCGGCGACCCGGCGGCCCGCCCGCCGCTGCGTTCCTCGCCCGCCCAGGACTACGCCGCGCACGCCTCCACCGGGAGCGTGGCGGGCGCGCTGGCCACCCTGCTGGTCAAGCACGAGCTGAGCGAGGCGGCCGAGGCGGTGCTGGCGGGGTCGCCGAAGGCCGCCCGGTACGGGCCCGCCGCCTTCCACGCCGTGCTCAGCGGCGCGCTGTCCCGCACCGGTGTGCTGGTGCGCGACCCGGAGCGGCTGCGGCAGTTGGAGATGGCCGGCACGGTCGTGCTGCACCCGAGCGCGCTGCGGCGGCCCGGCGAGGGCGCGGATCCGTGGACCGAGGACGTGCTGGACGCGGCCCGCCGGGCCGGACTGCGGGTGGTGATGGTGCAGGACCCGGCGCTGGCCGACTTCACCGGCCTCGCCGACCAGGTCGTCGGCGCGGACCGGCCGCTGTGCGAGGTGGTCGGCGAACTGCGCGCCGAGGACGGCGGGGTCATCACCGTCGTACGCCCGGCGGATGACGACGGCGAGGTGCTCGCCGGGCTGCTCGGCGGGGACGTGGCCGTGGCCCTCGCGGACGGGGACGGGCCGGTCGCCTGGGGCGCGGACGTGCTGGCACCGCACGGGCTGGCCGATGTCTGGCGGCTGCTGCGGGCGGTGCCGGCGGCCCGCGGGGTCGGTCGGCGCGCCCAGGTGCTGGCCCGGTCCGGGGCCGCGCTGTCCGGGCTGCTGGTGGCGGTGGGGGAGACCCGGCGCGGGCGCGGGTCGCCGTTGCTGCCGGGACTGCGGCACGCGCCCGTCGACGCGAGTGCGGCGGCGGCGCTGGTGTCGGGGGTGCGCGCCGCGCTCACCGTGGCGGCGGCCCGCGCGCCCCGCCCCCGGCCCCGGGTGGCCTGGCACGAACTGGACGCCGAGGACGTACGGGAGCGGCTGGCCGGGCAGCGGGAGCCGGAGCCGTCGGCGGTGGAGCAACTCACCGCGCGGGTGCGGGCGGTGTCCCGCCGGGCGGCGCGTACGCCGGTGCTCGCGCCGGTCGCCTGGACGGTGCAGCTGGCCGGGGCGGTGCGGGGCGAGCTGGACGATCCGCTGACCCCGGTGCTCGCGGTCGGGTCGGCCGCCGAGGCGATTCTCGGGTCGGTGCTGGACGCCGCGCTGGTGGTCGGCGCGCTCGATCTGAACGCGCTGGTCGGCGGGTTGCAGCGGCTGCGCGCCGAACGGGCGCTGGCCGGGCTGCTCGCCCAGCAGAAGCAGAAGGCGCGGGTGACGACCGAGGAGGACGACGACGGTCCGGAACCGGCCGGCCGGGTGGTGGACGCGGCCAGGCTGCGCCCTGGCGAGATCATCGCGCTGAACACCGACGACGTGGTGCCCGCCGACGCCCGGCTGCTGTGGCAGGACGGTCTGGAGGTCGACGAGTCGGCGCTGACCGGTGAGTCGCTGCCGGTGGACAAGTGCCTGGACCCGACGCCGCACGCGCCGGTCGCCGAGCGGCACTGCATGGTCTTCGAGGGCACCACCGTGGTCGCCGGACGGGCCCGGGCCGTCGTGGTCGACACGGGGGAGCGTACGGAGGCGGCCCGCGCCGTCTCGCTGGCCTCGCGCACGCCCGCCGCCGCGGGTGTCCAGGCCCGGCTCCAGGAGCTGACCGGCAAGGCGCTGCCGCTGACCCTGGCCGGCGGGGCCGCGGTGACCGGGCTGTCGCTGCTGCGCGGCACGCCGATCCGGCAGGCGGTCAGCGGCGGGGTGTCGGTGGCGGTGGCCGCCGTTCCCGAGGGCCTGCCGCTGGTGGCGACGGTCGCGCAGCTCGCGGCGGCCCGGCGGCTCGGGCGGCGCGGCGTCCTGGTCCGCACCCCGCGCACACTGGAGGCGCTGGGCCGGATGGACACCGTCTGCTTCGACAAGACCGGCACCCTCACCGAGAACCGGCTGCGGCTGGTCCGGGTCGCGGACGCGGGGGGCGGTGTGCACCGCGCCGGGGGGCCGGACGCGGCGGGCGGCAAGGGCGCGGGCAAGGGTGAGGGAGCGGGCTCGGCTGCGGACCCGGACGCGGTGGACCCGGACGCGATGGACCCGGACGCGGTGGATACGGACGCGATGGACCCGGACGCGATGGACCCGGACGCGGTGGATACGGATGCGCCGGGTGCGGGTGCGGGTGCGGGTGCGGGTGCGGGTGCGGGTGCGGCAGGGGCGCCGGCCCGTACCGGCTTCGCCGCCGAAGCCGCCGAAGCCGCCGAAGCCGCCGAAGCCGCCGAGACCGTACGGATCGCCGCTCGGGCCTGTCCCCGGCTGAACGGTGACGGGACCCGGCCCACCCACGCCACCGACGAGGCCGTGCTCGACGCAGCCGGGGACGATCCGGCGTGGGAGCAGCTCGAGGGGCTGCCGTTCGAGACCTCGCGCGGTTACGCCGCCGCGGTCGGCCGGGCCGGGGACGGGACGCCCGTACTGGTGGTCAAGGGCGCCCCCGAGACCGTGCTGCCGGCCTGCCCCCGGCTGCCGGACCACGCGCACGACAGCGCCCACGACCTGGCCGGCGCCGGACTGCGCGTCCTCGCCGTCGCGCACCGCCCGTTGACGGAGGGCGAGGACCCGGCCGCCGTGCTCGAACGCCCCTTGGACGAGCTGGACCTGCGCTTCACCGGGCTGCTCGGCCTGTCCGACGTGGCCCGCGAGACGTCCCCGGCGCTGGTGCGGGGGCTGCGCGCGGCGGGCGTACGACCGGTGGTGCTGACCGGCGACCATCCAGGGACCGCCCGCGCGATCGCCGCCGAGCTGGGCTGGCCCGAGGACGCCACGGTGGTCACCGGCGACGAACTCGCCGCCGCCGACCGCCGGGGCCGGTCCCGGCTGCTGCGCGACGCCGATGTGGTGGCCCGCGTCGCACCCGAGCAGAAACTCCAGGTCGTCGAGTCGCTGCGGGACGCCGGGCGGGTCGTCGGCATGGTCGGCGACGGCGCCAACGACGCCGCCGCGATCCGGGCCGCCGACATCGGCGTCGGCATCAACGCCCGCGGCTCGGCCGCCGCCCGTAACGCCGCCGACCTGGTGGTCACTGGCGACGACCTGCTGGTCCTGGTGGAGGCGGTGCGCGAGGGCCGCGCTCTGTGGCACAGCGTCGCCGACGCCATCGCCATCCTGATCGGCGGCAACGCCGGCGAGGTCGGCTTCGGCATCCTCGGCACCGTGCTCGGCGGCGCGGCACCGCTGTCCACCCGGCAGATGCTGCTGGTCAACCTCTTCACCGACCTGTTCCCGGCGATGGCGGTGGCGGTGACGGAGACCGGCGACCCGGAACAGCAGGACGCCGACGCGGGCGCGCCGCTCGGTACGGCGGTCCTGGGCGAACCCCTGATCCGGCAGATCCGGCACCGGGCCCTGACCACGGCGCTGGGCGCGACGGTGGCCTGGCTGCTGGGCCGGTTCACGCCGGGCACCCGGCGCCGCTCGACCACGATGGCGCTGTGCGCGGTGGTCGGCACCCAGCTCGCCCAGACCCTGGCCGACCGGCGCGGCAGCCGCCTGGTGCAGCTGACCTCGCTCGGCTCGGCCGCCGCGCTGGTCGCCCTCGTCCAGATGCCGGTCGCCAGCCACCTCTTCGGCTGCACTCCGCTCGGACCGCTGGCCTGGGCGGGCGTGGCCCTGGCCATCACCGCCGCGCTGGCCGGACAGCGGGCGCTGCCGCGGGTGGAGGCGGCGGTGCTGCGGGTGTGGCCGCAGGTGGCCGAGCGGCTGCCGGGGTTCGCCCGGCCCGCCCGGACCTAGGCTCAGCCGAGGTCGGCGCTCAGCCGAGGTCGGCGAGGTCCTCCTCGGTGAGGGTGATGGCGCCGGCCGCGACGTTCTCCTCCAGGTGGGCGACGGAACCCGTGCCCGGGATGGCGAGGGTGACGGGCGAGGACGCCAGCAGCCAGGCCAGCCCGATCTGCGGCACCGTGGCGCCGTGCCGGTCGGCGACCTTGGCGAGCCGGTCGTCGGCGAGGTCGTCCCGGCCGCCGCCCAGCGGGAAGTACGGCACGAAGGCGATGCCGGCCGCCTCGCAGGCGCGCAGCAGCGCCACGTCGTCGCGCTTGGCGGCGTGGAAGTAGTTCTGCACGGCCGTGACCGGGGCGATCGCGCGGGCCTCGGCGAGATGCCCGGTGTCGATGTGGCTCAGCCCGAGGTGGCGGATCAGGCCCTCCTCGCGCAGCGCGGCCAGCGCCTCGAAGCGGGCGGCGACGGACTCGCCGTGCGGCGGCGGCGCCATGCCCCCGATCCGCAGGTAGACCAGGTCGAGGCGGTCCAGGCCGAGGGCTTCGAGGTTCTCCTCGACCAGGGCGCGCAGGCCCGCCGGGTCGGTGATCGCCTCCGCCCCTCCGCCGGGGGTGCGCACCGGGCCGACCTTGGCGGCGATGACCAGGCCGTCCGGGTAGGGGTGCAGGGCCTCGCGGATCAGGTCGTTGGCGCGCACGGAGCCGTCGCCGCTGGTGTAGAAGGCGGCGGTGTCGATGTGGTCGACGCCCAGCTCGACCGCGCGGCGCAGCACGGCCCGGCCGGTCTCCGGGTCGCGGGCCGGGCCCAGGAAGGTGTTCGTGGCCAGGCGCATCGCGCCGAAGCCCATCCGGTTGATGCGGAGGTCGCCACCGAGGCGGAAGTCGTTGCTCATGGGTCCAGCCTCGGCGGCGGCCGGTCCGGACGCGAGGCCGTGGCCACTTGCTGCCAGCGGACGGGCCGAACTCCGTGGCCAGCGGACGGGCCGAACGCCGTGGCGGGGGGAGCGGTGCAAGATGGAGGGGTGGCAGAAACGATGACCATCCGCGGTGATCTCGAGTTCCTGGCCCGCGCCGGGCACCTGTTCTCCTCCGTGCGCGAGGAGTTCGTCTGCGCCGCCGTGGACCTGCGCACCTGGCCGCGGCCCGACGCCGGCCGGTCCGCCCGCGCCCGGGTGCGGGCCAGCGGCGTACAGCACGTACGCAAGCTGATGAGCCCCCTCGCGCTGGCCGACGAGCCCGGCCGCGCGCATCTGCGCGAGATGGCCGAGGCGGGCGCCCGGGTGCGGATCGCCGCGGGCGCCCTCCCGCACGAGACGATCATCATCGACCACCGGTACGCCATCCTCGCCGGACCGGCCGACCCGCAGGGCCGTGAGTACACGGTGACCACCGCGCCGGCCCTGGTCGGCGGGGTCTACACACTGTTCGAGGCGGTCTGGGAGGCGGCCACCGACCTCGGCACGTTCCTGCGCGCCGAGCGGCCCCGGCTCGACACCGCGAGCCGGACGATCCTGCGCGCCCTGGGCTCGGGCGCCACCGACGAGAGCGCCGCCCGCGAACTCGGCATGTCCCTGCGCACCTACCGCCGCCGGGTCGCCGACCTCCTCACCGCCCTCGACGCGGGCTCCCGCTTCCAGGCCGGGCTGCGGGCGGGCGAGCTGGGCCTGAAGGGGTGAGGAAGCCCTGTAACACGCCCAACTAACCCCTACAGCTCCTCGCCCGGCACGGACGAATAGACCTCCCGCAGCGCGCTCAGTACCGGGTGCTCCACCGCCAGGGGCGTGTCGTCGACGGCCGCGAGGGCCCGGACGCCGACCGAGGTGTTGGTGGCGAAGGCGGCCCGCATGCCCTTGGCCTCGGCGAGGGTCACCGGGGCGACCACGTACTCGGTGCGTTCCCGCAGCAGCGCGGCGGTCACCCCGGGCAGCACCGGGCCGCGCGGCCAGACGACGGTGCCGCCCGCGTCGACGAACCCCACGTTCCAGGTGCCGCCCTCGGTGACCCGGCCGTCGGCGCCGACGAACAGGGCGTCGTCGAAGCCCCGGAGCCGGGCCGTGCGGCGGGCGTGCAGGGCGCCGAAGAGACCGCAGTGCTTGACCTCCGGCAGGTCACGTTCGTACCGCACGCTCATCGCGGTCAGCGGCGGTGGGGACAGCTCGCCGGCGGGGCGTACGGTCACCATGATCCGTGGCGCGGTGGCCCGCTCGGGCCGGACCAGGTCCACCGCCGGGTCGAAATGCGTGACGCGCACGGTACAGGGCCCGCCCGCCCTGCCCGGCGTACTCGCCCCGTCCGCCCCGTCCGCCCTGCCCGGCGTACTCGCCCCGTCCGCCCTGCCCGACGCACTCGCCCCGTCCGTTCCGCCCGCCCCGTTCCGGCCGTCCAGCGCCGCGCGGATCAGCTCGCGGACGCGCCCGGTGTCCACGGGTACGCCGAACACCGCCTCGCTGTCCCGCACCAGCCGTTCCAGGTGCAGGGACAGGCCCCGGACGCGGCGCTCGGCGTCGACCCGGAGCGTGGTGAAGTGTCCGTACGAGGTGAGCGCCAGCGGGAGCAGGTCCTCGGCCGTGGCGGGCGGTTGGTGCACTCGTGCCATGCCGGCCAGCATGGCAGCCGGGCGCCGCCGGCTGCTCGGCGGCCGGGTTCGTCACACCCCCGCGCGGACCGTCTCGCGGGCCTCCGGTCCGGTGGCCGCCAGCCGTTCCGCCGCCCGCTGCGCGCTGCCGCGCGCCCAGCGGCCCGTCGTCACTCCGCCGAGCACCAGCACCGCGAAGCCGCACGCGGTCAGGATCCACCAGCCGGGCCGGGCGGCCGAGACGAAGGTGGCCGCGTACGCCGATCCGCTCACGCCCGCGGCCAGCACCGCGCCGACCACCGCCACGCCGAGGGTCTGGCCGAGCTGCCGGCTGGTGGAGGCGACGGCGGCGGCCACCCCGGCCTGGGCGCGGGGCATGCCGGAGACGGCGGTGTTGGTGATGGGGGCGTTGACGAAGCCGAAGCCGACGCCGAACAGGACGTAGCCGAGGAAGAGGGTGACGTCGGACGTCTCCGCCTCGAAGGCGGCGAACAGCACCCCGCTCACCGTCATGGCGCCGCCCGCGACCAGCAGCGAGAGCCGCGGCCCCCGGCTGGCCACCAGCCGCCCGGACAGCGGTGCGCACAGGAAGGTCGGCACCGCCATCGGCAGCATCCACAGGCCGGCGTGCAGGGCGTCGAGCCCGCGCACGTTCTGGAGGTACAGCGTGGACAGGAACAGGAAGCCGCCGAGCGAGGCGAACGCACCGATCGCTATCAGCGTCGCCCCGCTGAACGGCGCCGAGCGGAAGAACCGCAGGTCGATGAGGGGTTCGCGGCGGCGCGGCTCATAGGCGAGCAGCCCGGCCAGCGCCAGCACGGCGACGATCGCGTAGGGCAGCACGGCCGCGAACCCGGCGTTCGGCGCCTCGATGATCGCGTACGTCAGCGAGCCGAACAGCGCGATCACCAGCACCTGGCCCAGCGGGTCGGGACGGCGCGCCTTGGGCGCCCGGGACTCGGGGATGAAGCGCAGGGTGAGCAGCAGGGCGGCGAGGCCCACCGGCAGGTTGATCCAGAAGATCGCGCGCCAGCCGACCGACTCCACCAGTACTCCGCCGACCAGCGGCCCGGCGGCCATCGAGATGCCGACGACGGCGCCCCAGACGCCGATCGCGCGGGCCCGTTCGCGTGGGTCGGTGAAGGTGTTGGTGATGATCGACATGGCCACCGGGTTGAGCATCGAACCGCCCACCGCCTGCACCATCCGGAACGCCACCAGCGAGGACAGGTCGGGGGCGAGGGAGCACAGCACCGAGCCGATGGTGAAGATCACCAGGCCGGCCATGAACACCTTCTTGCGGCCGATCCGGTCGGCCGTCGACCCGGCGAGCATCAGCAGCGCGGCGAGGACGAGGGTGTAGGCGTCGACCGCCCACTGGAGACCGGAGGTACTCGCGTCCAGGTCCCGTTGCATGGCGGGCAGGGCGACGTTCAGGACCGTGTTGTCGATGCTCACGATCAGCAGGCTCATGCAGCAGATCGCGAGCACGAGCATGCGGCGGCGGTGGGTCGGCTCGGGCATGGTGCCATCGTACGCCGATTTCGATAGTGTGGCTAACTAATGAGTTTTGCCATTTCATTGCCCATCTCCTTGCCCATCTCCTTGCTCATTTCATTGCCCGGCTTCGTCGCACGGCACAATGGAGGAATGTCCACGCCCGGCCCCGCGCCTCTCCAGATCGGTCCGCACACCGTCCAGCCGCCCGTCGTCCTCGCCCCGATGGCCGGGATCACGAACGCGCCCTTCCGCACCCTGTGCCGGGAGTTCAGCGCAGGCAAGGGCCTGTTCGTCAGCGAGATGATCACCACCCGGGCGCTGGTCGAACGCAACGAGAAGACCATGCAGCTGATCCACTTCGACCCGGCCGAGCAGCCGCGCTCGATCCAGTTGTACGGCGTCGACCCGGCCACCGTCGGCAAGGCGGTCCGCATGATCGTGGACGAGGACCTGGCCGACCACATCGACCTGAACTTCGGCTGCCCGGTCCCGAAGGTGACCCGCAAGGGCGGCGGCTCGGCGCTCCCGTTCAAGCGCCCCCTGCTGCGCGCGATCCTGCGCGAGGCCGTCACCGCCGCCGGTGACCTGCCCGTCACCATCAAGATGCGCAAGGGCATCGACGACGACCACCTCACCTACCTCGACGCCGGCCGGATCGCCGTCGAGGAGGGCGTCACGGCGGTCGCCCTGCACGGCCGTACCACCGCCCAGCACTACGGCGGCACCGCCGACTGGGAGGCCATCGCCCGGCTGAAGGAGGCCGTCCCGGAGATCCCGGTGCTCGGCAACGGCGACATCTGGTCGGCCGAGGACGCGCTGCGGATGGTCCGCGAGACCGGCTGCGACGGGGTCGTGGTCGGGCGCGGCTGCCTGGGCCGGCCGTGGCTGTTCGCGGACCTGGTGGCCGCCTTCGAGGGCCGCGCCGACCGCGCCCGCCCCACCCTCGGCCTGGTCGCCGACGCGATGGTCCGGCACGCCACCCTGCTCGGCGAGTGGATCGGCGACGAGGCCCGCGGTGTGATCGACTTCCGCAAGCACGTCGCCTGGTACCTCAAGGGCTTCGCGGTCGGCTCCGAGATGCGGGGGCGACTCGCGATCACCTCCACCCTGGCCGACCTGCGCGCCGGACTCGACGAACTCGACCTCACCCAGCCCTGGCCCACCGGCGCCGACGGCCCCCGCGGCCGCACCTCCGGCAACAACCGCGTCGCCCTCCCGGACGGCTGGCTCAAGGACCCGTACGACTGCGCGGGCCTCGGCGCGGACGCGGAACTGGACACCTCCGGCGGCTGATCAGCCCGTCGCGGGGACGGAACCGTACGCCGTCAGGAACCGGTCCCGGAAGGCGCTCATCTTCCACACCGGGGTGTCCGCGCCCGGTTTCAGGCCCTCCGCCCAGCCCCAGTCGTCGATCGCGGCCAGCACCTTCGGGTCCTTGGCGACGATCGAGACCGGCACGTCCCGGCTGGCGTTCTGGCCGCTGACCCGGGCGATGGGCTGGTGGTCGCCGAGGAAGACCAGGACGGTGTCGTCGGTGCCGTACCGCTCCAGCCACTGGGTGAGACTGGTGACCGAGTACTGGATGGAGCGGCCGTACGCCCGCTTGGAGCGGGTGGTGTCGGCGACCACGTCGGACGGTTTCTCGCCCGCCTCCTCGATCGGCCCGAAGATCCGTCCGTCGCCCAGTTCGTCCCAGCCGACCATGCCGGGCACCGGTGCCCACGGCTGGTGACTGGAGGTCAGGACGATCTCCGCCATCAGCGGCCGGTCGCGCTCGCGGCCGTGCTCCAGGCGCTGGAACGCCTCCAGGGCGTACTGGTCCGGCATCGTCGACCAGCTGAACTTCGGCCCCCGATAACCCAGCTGGAACGCGTTGTAGACCTTGTCCAGGCCGAAGAAGCCCGCCTCCGGCCAGCCCTTCTGCACGCCCGGCATGATCCCGACGGTGTCCCACGCGCCGGTCTTCTCGAACACCTCGGTGAGGGCGAGCCGGTCGCTGGAGGTCACCGTCCGGTAGCGTTGCTGGTTGTCGACCCACAGGCCGGACAGGAACGTGGAGTGGCCGAGCCAGCTGCTGCCGCCGTACGTCGCCGACGTCAGCCAGCCGCTCTTCGCGTGAAACCCCGCCTTCGCCAGCTCCGCGGTGCTCGCGTCCAGCGTCCGGTCGACGCCGGGCGCGATCAGCGGGTCCTCCACGGCACTGCGGCCGTAGCTCTCGATGAAGGTGAACAGCACGTCCTTGCCGCGCAGGTCCGGCACCAGCTGCCCGCCCGGGGTGGCGCCGAAGGCGTCGCTCTCGGTCTCCTTCCGGAACGCCGCCTCGTCCCGGACGGTGTCCAGCACCCGCCGGGCCTGCTGCTCCAGCGCCCCACTGGCCCGGTCGGAGGCGAGCGGCAGCCCGAACAGCTGGAGGCCGAGCGCCGAGCAGGTGATCCACACCGTGGCGGCCACCAGCGCGCCCCGCCGCGCCCGCTCCCGGTGCGCGGCCAGCACCTCGCCGAGCCGCACCACCGCCAGGGCCATGACCACCGGCAGCAGCACGGCGAGGGCGACGGCGCCGGCCGTGGCCCAGCCGGCGGTGGCCCCGCCCAGCGAGTCCGCGACGTACGACCGCGCGTCGTCCAGCAGACCCCAGTCCAGGACGAGGTTGAAACCCCGGCCCAGGTACTCCCGGAACCCGATGTCGAGCACATTCAGCACGGTCAGCGCGCCGAGCAGGGCACCGCCCAGCGCCGCCACCGCGCGGCGGGCCCGGCGCTCCAGCGCGAGCAGCAGCACGGCGCCGACGATCGCCTCCGCCGGGATGCGGGTGAAGCGGCCCGGCCGCAGCGCGGCGAGCGTGTTCGGCAGCAGCAGCGCCCCGAGGACCAGGAGCAGGGCCAGCACGGTCACCGACCGGCGCACCCCGACGGCCGTCCCCGGGTGCCGGGTGGGCCAGGCCCGCCAGTGGCCGAGGCGCGAGCGCGCGGCACCGAGCGGCGCCGCCTGCGCGAACCGCGTGAAGACAGACACCCGGGGATTCCCTCCGACGACACCGGTCCGGTGACGGACCCGGCGTGGGGGCCCCGGGTCCGCCGCACCTCAGTACGGGGAACCGGCCGCCTGCGTTCACACCGGCGCCTGGGCACCTGGTTGCCCAACCCCCGAACCCCTGGTTGCCCAACCCCCGAACCCCCGAACCCCCGAACCCCCGAGCCCCCGACCACCCGCCCCGGAATCAAGCCCCGCCCACGGCGGTGAGCAGCGCCAGTGGTGTCGCCGCCGCCCGGGATTCGCGGACACACGCGTGCGGATACGGCACCGGTTCCGGATGGGTCTCCCGTCCGTACCCGGCCAGCACCTCCGGCAGCCGGTGGCCGACCGCCGTCGCCGCGTCGACCATGCCGTGCGCCACCGTCCGCGCCTCGTCGTGCAGCCCGTAGCGGGCCAGACCGAGCGCGATCAGCGCGTTGTCGTGCGGCCACACCGATCCCCGGTGGTACGACAGCGGGTGGTACGCCGGCTGTCCGGCGGCCAGCGTCCGCACCCCCCACCCGGAGAAGAAGTCGGGTTCCAGCAGCCGCCGTCCGACCAGCTCCCCGTACTCCTTGTCCAGCAGCCCCGACCACAGCAGATGCCCGGCGTCCGAGGCCAGCGCGTCCACCCGGCGCCCCTCGCCGTCCAGCGCGAGGGCGGGGAAGGAGTGCTCCGGCATCCAGAAGTCCCGCTGGAAGCGGTCGCGCAGATCACCGGCCGCCTGTTCAAGCAGCGCCGCGTACTTCTCGTCCGCCCACACCGTGCGGGCCAGCCACGCCGTGCGGCGCAGCGCGTCGTACGCGTATCCCTGAGCGCCGGCCGCCGCGAGAGCGCCGGTCGGCCGGGTGCCGTCGGCGTGGCAGACCGCGCCGGGGGAGTCCTTCCAGTTCTGGTTGGCCAGACCGCCCCGGTCGGCGCGGTAGACCAGGTAGCCGCGCGAGGTCAGCCCGCCGTGGTCCAGCATCCAGCCGATCGCGGCCCGCGCGTGCGGCTGAAGGCGCCGGGCGGTCGCCGCGTCCCCGGTCTGCTCCACGTACGCGCCGAGCAGCACCAGGAACAGCGGTGTGGCGTCCACCGAGCCGTAGTACCGCCCGTACGGCACCTGCCCGAAGTGCGCCAGCTCGCCGTGCCGTACCTCGTGCACGATCTTGCCGGGCCGGGCCACGCCCGGGTCGGTGCCGGAGGCGGTGCGCGCGGTCGCCTGGGTCGCGGCGAGCGCGGCCAGCGTGGCGGCGGCCGGCCGGGCCCGGTAGGGCAGCGTGAACAGGGAGGTCAGCAGCGCGTCGCGGCCCAGCAGGGTCAGGAACCAGGGGGCGCCGCCGGCCGGGACGCGCAGTTCCTCGCCGTCCGGGCCCCTCGCCGGGACCTGGAGCGTGGCCAGGTCCGCCAGGCCCCGCGCGCAGGCCGCCGCCAGCTCCGGCCAGCCGGTCGGGAAGGCCACCCCCCGGGCGAGCGCGTCCTCCTCGGCGAGCAGCCGCTCGACCGCGGCGGCGGGGGAGCGCGGCACCCGCACCGCCCGCCGGTGCCCGTGCGGCCGGGCCACCACCCGCAGCACCAGCTCCGCCGTGCCGTGCGGTGCCAGGTCGAGGGTCCACACCAGCCGCCGGGCCCCGGTCCCGGTCTCCTCCACCGCGTCCGGCGCCGGTTCGGAGGTCACCGTGGTGACGGACCGCCACTCGCCGCGCCGGTAGCCGAACTCCACGCCGTGCGGCAGGACTTCGCGGGAGCGGGTGGCGCCGGGCTTGGCGTAGGTGCGGTGGTCGGCGCGGAGTTCGAACTGGTCGGCGAAGTCGGCGTCGGCGGTGAGCGCGAGATGGATCGCCGCGGGCCCCGGGCGGTTGCTGGTCACCCGTAACGTCTCGACGAACGAGCCGTCCCCGACGGCCTGTTCGCGAAAGAGCGTGTACGCCGGCGGCTCGTCGCGGCCGCCGCGCGGCACCAGCACGCAGCGGGCGCTGTCCCCGCCCGCGACGGGGGTGAGGACCTCCGGCACGGCGCCGTCGACGGTGAGCTGCCACCGGCTGAGATGCCGCGCGTCCCGGACGAACAGGCCGTCCGGCGCACCGCCGCCGCGTACCCCGCTGATGTCCCCGTGGTCACCCACGGCCGCGAACGTGCCGCCGTACACGAGCAGATGATGCCGTTCCGTCATCCCCGGTCCCCTCCCTGGTGGCCGCCATACTGAAGCCAGGGGTGCGTGAAGGACAGCCGAGCCGCCGGTGACGACCGACGGTGACCACCCTTTAGTTACGTCTATTTAACACGCATAACTCACTATGTAATGCAAGGTTGGGAAACACAAGGGGGTGCGCATGACGGAACGGCCCGTCAAGACCGGCCAGGCCAGCGCCGGCGATCTGCTCGATCTGGTGCGCAGCGGCCGGGCCACCACCCGCGGCGCGCTCCAGCAGGCCACCGGCCTGTCCCGGGCCACCGTCGGCCAGCGCCTGGACCGGCTGTTCCGCGCGGGCTGGCTGCGCGAGGGCGCGGGCGGCCCGGTCGACTCCCCGCTGGGCGGGCGCCCCTCCATCACCCTGGAGTTCGACGACGACCACGCCGTCGTCCTCGCCGCCGACCTGGACACCCGCCATGCCCGCGCCGCGCTGCTCACCCTGACCGGCGAGCTCATCGTCGAGCGCGGCGGCGTCCTGGTCGTCGAGGACGGCCCCGAGGCGGTCCTCGGCGAACTGGGCCGCTGGTTCGCCGAGCTGCTGGAGAAGGCCGGGCACGGCATCGACGAGGTGTGCGGCATCGGCCTGGCGGTACCGGGGCCGGTCGAGCGCGACACCGGCCGGGTGGTGCAGCCGCCGATCATGCCGGGCTGGGACGGGTACGACATCCGGGGCCGGCTGGCCCGCGCCGTCGCCGAGCACACCGGTCCGCCGGCCGCCTCCGTGCCCGTACTGGTGGACAACGACGCCAACCTCATGGCCTACGCCGAGCAGCGCGCCGCGCACCCGGACGCCTCGGCGTTCGTGCTGGTCAAGGTGTCGACCGGGATCGGCGCCGGGGTCGTGGTGGACGGCCACATCTTCCGCGGCACGGACGGCGGGGCCGGGGACATCGGCCACATCCGGGTCCCGGAGGGCACCCAGGCGCGGTGCCGGTGCGGTTCGTACGGCTGTCTGGCGGCCGTCGCCAGCGGGGGCGCGGTGGCCCGACGGCTGACCGCGGCCGGCGTACCGGCGGAGTCCGGCTCGGACGTGCGCAAGCTGCTGGCGGGCGGCCACCCGGAGGCGGTCGCGCTGGCCCGGGAGGCGGGACGGCTGGTCGGCGACGTCCTGGCGACCGTCGTCACCCTGCTCAACCCCGGGGTGCTGATGATCGCCGGAGATCTGGCCGGAACCCCCTTCCTCACCGGCGTGCGGGAACTGCTCTACCAGCGGGCGCTGCCGCGCTCCACGGCCCGCCTCGAGGTGGTCACCTCCCGGCTCGGCGAGCGGGCCGGACTGATCGGGGCGGGCGCGCTGGTGGTGGAGCACCTGTACGCGGCGGAACGGGTGGAGGAGCGGTTGCGGACGCTCGGGGTCTGACGCGGGTGACGGGCGTGTTTCCGTCCCGGGACGGCGTCCGCATGGTGAAATCCGGGCCGCTGTGGCAGCGTGATTCTCGCCACCCTTGATAAGGGTCACGCTCAGATGAGCGGATCATGCGCGACTGCACTTCTCCAAAATGTGGCACTCAGTGCCACCCCTTGATCGTTCATCGATCGAACTCAATCGAAGATTAAGGCGCTCAGGTGAGCGCTCGGCGGGGCTGGCATGACTTCCTGTGTTCAAGAAGTGAAAACAGGAACTGCCGGTCGCTTGCCAAGCCTTGACTTTCGATCCACTGGCGGACGAGTGGTTACGGGCTTATGACGGGCAAGTGGACGTACCCAGACGCCTTCGATCTGGGTACATTCCTCGCCGTCAGGGCAGCCACCGCGTCCTCGAGGAGTCGAGACCCGTGTCGGAAAACAAAGATCCCCAGGATCCCCAGGTAGCGAAGTTCGTTTACGACTTCACCGAGGGCAACAAGGACCTCAAGGACCTGCTCGGTGGCAAGGGCGCCAACCTCGCCGAGATGACCAACCTGGGCCTCCCGGTCCCGCCCGGCTTCACCATTACCACCGAAGCCTGCAAGACCTACCTGGACAGCGGCGCGGAACCGGCGGCACTGCGTGACGAGGTGAGCGCGCACCTCGACGCCCTCGAAGCGACGATGGGCAAGAAGCTCGGCCAGCCCGACAACCCGCTGCTGGTCTCGGTCCGCTCGGGCGCCAAGTTCTCCATGCCCGGCATGATGGACACGGTCCTCAACATCGGGCTCTCCGACAAGTCCGTGCAGGGCCTGGCCGCGCAGGCCGGCGACGAGCGGTTCGCCTGGGACTCCTACCGCCGCCTCATCCAGATGTTCGGCAAGACCGTCCTCGGCGTCGACGGCGACCTCTTCGAGGAGGCGCTGGAGAAGGCGAAGACCGCCAAGAAGGTCACGGTCGACACCGAGCTGGAGGCGGCCGACCTGAAGAAGCTGGTCACCTCCTTCAAGAAGATCGTGAAGAAGGAGGCCGGCCGGGACTTCCCGCAGGACCCGCGCGAGCAGATGGACCTCGCCATCCACGCGGTCTTCGACTCCTGGAACACCGACCGCGCCAAGCTCTACCGCCGCCAGGAGCGCATCCCGCACGACCTGGGCACGGCGGTCAACGTCTGCTCGATGGTCTTCGGCAACCTGGGCCCCGACTCCGGCACCGGCGTCGCCTTCACCCGCGACCCCGCCTCCGGCCACCAGGGCGTCTACGGCGACTACCTCCAGAACGCCCAGGGCGAGGACGTGGTCGCGGGCATCCGCAACACGGTCCCGCTGGCCGAGCTGGAGCGGATCGACAAGAAGTCCTACGACCAGCTGATGCAGATCATGGAGACGCTGGAGAACCACTACAAGGACCTCTGCGACATCGAGTTCACCATCGAGCGCGGCCAGCTGTGGATGCTCCAGACCCGGGTCGGCAAGCGCACCGCCGGCGCCGCGTTCCGGATCGCCACCCAGCTCGTCGACCAGGGCCTGATCGACGAGGCCGAGGCGCTCACCCGGGTCAACGGCGCCCAGCTCGCCCAGCTGATGTTCCCCCGCTTCGACGACACCGCCAAGGTCGAGCAGGTCGGCCGGGGCATCGCGGCCTCGCCGGGCGCGGCGGTCGGCAAGGCGGTCTTCGACTCGTACACCGCCGTCAAGTGGTCCCGCTCGGGCGAGAAGGTCATCCTGATCCGCCGCGAGACCAACCCCGACGACCTGGACGGCATGATCGCCGCCGAGGGCATTCTGACCTCGCGCGGCGGCAAGACCTCCCACGCGGCCGTGGTCGCGCGCGGCATGGGCAAGACCTGTGTCTGCGGCGCGGAGGAGCTGGAGGTCGACACCAAGCGCCGCCGGATGACGGTCCCCGGCGGGCACGTGGTGGAAGAGGGCGACGTCGTCTCCATCGACGGCTCGTCCGGCAAGGTCTACCTGGGCGAGGTCCCGGTCGTCCCCTCCCCGGTCGTCGAGTACTTCGAGGGCCGGATGCACGCGGGCGCCGAGGACGCCGACGAACTGGTCGAGGCGGTGCACCGCATCATGGCCTTCGCGGACCGCAAGCGCCGGCTCCGGGTCCGCGCCAACGCCGACAACGCGGAGGACGCGCTGCGGGCGAGGAGGTTCGGCGCCCAGGGCATCGGCCTGTGCCGCACCGAGCACATGTTCCTCGGCGACCGCCGCGGACTGGTCGAGCGCCTGATCCTGGCCGACACGGAGGCCGAGCGGGAGGAGTCCCTGAAGGAACTCCTCCCGCTCCAGAAGCGGGACTTCGTCGAGCTCTTCGAGGCGATGGACGGCCTTCCGGTCACCATCCGCCTGCTGGACCCGCCGCTGCACGAGTTCCTCCCCGACATCACGGAACTCTCGGTCCGGGTGGCGCTCGCCGAGTCCCGGCAGGAACCCCACGAGAACGAACTCCGCCTGCTCCAGGCCGTGCACCGGCTGCACGAGCAGAACCCGATGCTGGGCCTGCGCGGGGTGCGGCTGGGCCTGGTCATCCCTGGCCTGTTCACCATGCAGGTCCGGGCCATCGCCGAGGCCGCCGCCGAACGCAAGGCGGCCAAGGGCGACCCGCGCGCCGAGATCATGATCCCGCTGGTCGGCACGGTCCAGGAGCTGGAGATCGTCCGGGAGGAGGCCGACAAGGTCATCGCCGAGGTCGAGGCGGCCTCGGGGGCCCGGTTGAAGCTCGCCATCGGCACGATGATCGAACTCCCGCGCGCCGCGCTGACCGCCGGGCAGATCGCGGAGTGCGCGGAGTTCTTCTCCTTCGGCACGAACGACCTGACCCAGACGGTGTGGGGCTTCAGCCGCGACGACGTCGAGGCGTCGTTCTTCACCGCCTACCTGGAGAAGGGCATCTTCGGCGTCTCCCCCTTCGAGACGATCGACAAGGACGGCGTCGGCTCGCTGGTCGCCGCCGCCGCGAAGGCCGGCCGGGAGACTCGTCCGGACCTGAAGCTCGGCGTCTGCGGCGAGCACGGCGGCGACCCGGAGTCCGTCCACTTCTTCCACGAGGTGGGCCTGGACTACGTCTCCTGCTCCCCGTTCCGCATCCCGGTCGCCCGCCTGGAAGCGGGCCGCGCGTCGGTCCAGTCAACGGGCAGCGACCACCGCTAGCCCCGGCCGCGACCCCGGTCCGCCGCCGGTCACCCGACCACCCTCACCGACCGACGGCGACACCGGTTCCCGGGGGAGGGACGGCACCCTTGTGCGGGGGTGCCGTCCCTTCGGCCACGGGGCTGTGCCGCTCAGGGAGACATCGCCCGCCCGGCCCGGCACGACGGGCATCGGCAGGGCGGGTATCCGTCGCCCAGCGGCACCGGACCCTTCTCGGCGAGGACACTGACGGTGCCCCGATCGGCGGTTACGGTGCCGTCCCTGGTCACCCGGTAGACCCGCAAGGTCATCTTGACCTCGGGTTCCGGAGGGGTTGTAGCGTTCACGACGTTGACGCTCCTCTGCGGCGTTGGCCATGCCCCGGGGCCGTCGCGAGCGGTCGCCGGGGTCTGTGCTGTGGCGGCACCGCTGAGGAGACTGGACCGGTGGACCAGTCCAGTCAAGAGCCGCGCCGGATTCCTCACCCCATCGGGTACCGCTCGACCAGCTCGAAGACATGCGACGCCGTCACGCCCTCCTCGCACACCAGCGGCCGCTGCTCCTGGTCGTACGCCACATGCAGCACGACGGCCACGGCCGCGGGCCCCGCCACTTCCAGCAGCCGGGCCTCGTCGGCGTCGGCCAGCCGGACCGTGGTGCGATCCACGCCCGCCACCGGAAAGCGCCCCGTCTCGCGGCGCACGTAATGCGTGGTGCCCTCCGCGATCGGCCCCTTCCCGGCCAGCCGCGGCGCGGCGTCCGCGACCGCCGGCGGGAACCACGCCGTCACCAGACTGTGCGGGGAACCGTCGTCGAGCAGCACCAGGCGGCCCCTGCGCAGCGCCCGCTCTCCCGGCGTGAGCCGCAGGGCATCGGCGACGCGCGAGGGCGGCACCGTACGGTCCGGGACACCGAGGCGCCGGTACGGACCTGCGCCGCCGACCCGGTCGGACCCCGCCCGGCGACCGCCCGCGGGCCGGGCGACCGGCGTCTCCACCACCGTGAACCCGGCACCCTGCCGGGCCACGACCAGACCGTCCCGGACCAACATGTCGTACGCCTTGACCACGGTCGCCCGTGAGACGCCCCACCGCTCGGCCAGGTCACGGCCGGACGGCAGGTGCTCACCCGGCCCGAACTCGTCGTTCGCGATCCGGGTGCGCAGGTCCTCGGCGATTCGCTCGTACTTCAGCAGGGGCATGGGAGCCGCTTCCGTTCACTGTTCACTGCACTGGACTGGTCCACCTGGGAACCACCAGAATGCCCGCATGACGAGCCCAGAGGTAGCGCCGGAGATCGTGAGGTTCTACGCCGAGACCGTCGACGAGGCGGACCGGCTGACCACGACGGCCGACGGGCGCCTGGAAATGGTGCGGACCCAGGAGTTGCTGCGCCGCTTCCTCCCCGAACCGCCCGCCCGGCTGCTGGACGTCGGCGGCGGCCCCGGCGCTCACGCCCGGTGGCTCGTGCGGGACGGCTACTCAGTCCACCTCGTCGACCCCGTTCCCCGCCACCTCGAACAGGCGGCGCGGACCGGCGCCACGGTCGAACAGGGAGACGCCCGCCGCCTCACCGCCGAAGACGCGTCCTACGACGTCGTCCTCATGCTGGGACCCCTCTACCACCTGCTCGACCGCGCCGACCGCGACCAGGCCCTGGCCGAGGCGCACCGCGTCCTGAGGCCGGGCGGCCTGCTGGCGGCGGCCGGCATCAACCGGTACGCCTCCCTGTTCGAACACGCCGCCTTCGCGCACCTGCACGAGGAGGCGATGCGCGAGAGCATCGGTACTGTCCTCGACCGGCAGATCCACGACGGGAAGCGGGCGTTCACCGCCGCGTACTTCCACCGGGGCGAGGAACTGCGCGACGAGGTGGCGGCGGCCGGCTTCACCGACGCCGAGGTCTTCGGCGTCGAAGGCCCGGCCTGGTCCATGCTGGCGGCGGCGGAGCGCAACACCGGCGAGTCGTTCCGGGACAGCGCACTGTTCGAGTCGGCACTGACGGCGGCGCGGATGGCCGAGCCGTACCCGGAACTGCTGGCGGCCAGTTCCCATGTGCTGGCGATCGGCCACCGGGCGGCGTGACCACGCGGACGGGGCGCGCCCCCGGTGGTGGGGCCGTTGCCCGTGCGCCGGGTGCGCATCGGTGATCCGTCCCCCACACGGATGGCTCGCCCCCGTCCCCCGGCTGTCGTCGGTGGGTGCGGGCAGCCTCCTCCAGTCCGTACAAGTACGCCTGGAGGAAACCGCCTTGAGCGCTCCCGCACCCAACTCGTTCCGGATCACCACCGCCCCCGACCTCGTCTACGGGGTGTGGGACGACAAGCGGTTCGAGACCAAGTCGGCCGACTGGACGCAGGTGCCCGGCGCCGAGGTCCATCTCATGCTCGGCCAGGGCTGGCCGTCCCAGGGGGCCCAGTTCGTCGCGACGTTCAGCGCCGAGGCCCTGTGCTCCGACAACGACGACGACGGCCAGGGCGTGCTCCAGGCCACCGTGTTCTTCGGCGACGAGCAGGGCGAACCGGTCAGCACCAACCACCGGTTCGCCACCGCCCGGGGCAAGCCGGAGTGGTCGAGCCACACCCTGATCCGGACCGTGCGGTTCGAGCCCGACACCGCCGAGCGGGATGTCTCCGCCCGGGTCAAGCTGAAGCTGAACGGGGCCGAGGGCGGGGTGCAGAACTGGTTCCTGAAGATCGAGCGGTTCAGCCTCTGAGGTCTCTGAGGTCTCTGAGGTCTCTGAGGTCTCTAAGGTCTTTGAGGTCTCTGGAGGACGTCACTCGCAGCCGACCCCGTCCCCGTCCCGGTCCAGATGCGACCCGTAGCCGGGGTCGCCCGCGTGGACGGGGGCGGCACCCGCGGCCCGGGCGGCGTCGCAGTTCTGGTAGTAGACGGAGCCGCCGCCGGTGTCCGTGGCGTCGTCGTCGGTGTCCGCGACGGCCGCCTCCTGAGTCACCGTCTTCGTGACGGTGACCTTGACCCTGACCGTCTCCTTGGCCGTCACCGTCTCCGCCGGCCCGGGGTCTGCCGTGGCCGTCGCGGTCGCCGTTTTCGTCACGGTGGCCGTCGGTGCCGCCGCGGCGGCCGTGGTCTTCGTGTCGCCGTCCTCGCTGTCACCGCCACTGCCTATGCCGACCCCGATGAACAGGGCCAGCGCGAGCGCGGGCAGCACGTACCGCTTCCGGGCCCACTTGGGGGCGGGCCCGGAAGCGGGCGGCGGCTGGGGCGCGCCGGGATACGGCTGATAGGGCTGGGGTGGCTGGTACGGCTGGTACGGCTGGTGTGGCTGGTACGGGCTGGTCATCGGTCCCCCTGAGTGGTTGCTTGAGGGAACGACCGTACGGCGAGTGCCCGGAGTTGTGGAGGCTATGTGACGAAGGCGTGATGTATCCGTGTCGTCAGTGGCGGCCGTTTCCGCCCACTCCACTCCAAGAGCTGGTCGCGCCGTGCAATCTGCAGCCCATGCGCCAAGTACACCCTTAAGAGCGGTTTATCGCTTAATGAGGTGTTCGCCGGTGGTGGCGGGTATCGCCCCGTCAGGTCCGCGATTCGGCGGGCCGCGCGCTGAAGGGGGGATCACCGCGATGACTGCCGCGGAGACCGAAACCGAAAGGTCGTGCCCGTTCCGGCACGACGACGCTCTGGAACCCGACCCGTACCTGACCCGGATGCGTACCGAGGCCCCCGTGGCCCGGGTCCGCATGCCGTACGGGACGGGCGACTGCTGGCTGGTGACCCGCTACGCGGACGTGCAGACGGTGACCTCGGACCGGCGGTTCAGCCGGGCCGCGCTGGCCGGCCGGGACTTCCCGCGGATCACCCCGGAGCCGATCGCCCAGTCCGAGGCGATCAACCTGATGGACCCGCCCGCGCTCAACCGGGTGCGCCGCCTGGTCGTCAAGGCCTTCACCACGCCCCGGGTCGAGGCACTGCGCCCGTGGACCCAGCGGACCACGGACGCGCTGCTGGACACGATGGCCGAGCACGGCCCGCCGGCCGACCTCGTCGCCCATCTCGCCGACCAGCTGCCGCTGATGACCATCAGCCAGCTGATGGACGTCCCGGAGGCGGACCGGCCGCGGCTGCGCGGCTGGGCGATGGCGATGATGTCGATGAGCGCCGCCGACCGCTCCTCGGCACTGGAGGCGAAGGCCGCGCTGCGCGCCTACTTCACCGAGCTGACCGCCGCCCGGCGCCGCGACCCGGGCGACGACCTGATCAGCTCGATGGCCACCGCCCGCATCGGCGACGAGACGCTGGACCAGGACGAACTGGCCGTCCTCGCCATGCTCCTGCTGGTCACCGGCCACGACACCACCACCTACGACATCTGCAACAGCGTCTACACGCTGCTCACCCACCCCGGTCACCTCGCCCGGCTCCGGGCCCGCCCCGACCTCCTCCACCAGGCCCTGGAGGAACTGCTCCGCTTCATCCCGTTCCGCCAGGGCGTCGGCATCCCCAGGGTCGCCCTGGAGGACGTGGAGCTCGGCGGCCAGCTCATCCGGGCCGGCGACACCGTGCACGTGTCGTACCTGACCGCCAACCGCGACGGCCTGGTGTACGACCGGCCCGACGAGCTGGACTTCGACCGGGAGGCACCGGCCGGGCACATGGCCTTCGGCTACGGCAGCCACCACTGCCTCGGCTCCCACCTGGCGCGGATGGTTCTCCAGGTGGCCATCGGCAGCCTCCTCACCCGGTTCCCCGGGCTGCGGCTGGCGGTGCCCGCGGCCGAGGTGCGGTGGAACACCGTGTCGATCTGGCGCTATCCGCTCGCCCTCCCGGTGACCTGGTAGGGCCCGGTCGTGGCCACACTGTGCAGGCCGGCCATCGCCGTGCCCGAGCATGTCATCACCCGCGCGCAGACCCTCGACCTGGCCAGGGAACTGCACGCCGACCACCCACAGCTGAAACTGGCGCTGCGCCTGATCGCCAACACCGGGGTGCGCACCCGGCACCTGGTGCAGCCCATCGAGGAGACGCTGCGCCACCCCGGCTTCACCGCGCGCAACGCCCGCTACGAGGCGGAGGCCAAGGCCCGGGTCCCGGAGGCCGCCCTGCGGGCGCTGACCCACGCCGAACTCACGCCCCGCGACATCGACATGATCATCTACGTGTCGTGCACGGGCTTCATGATGCCGTCGATGACCGCCTGGCTCATCAACACGATGGGCTTTCGGCCCGAGACCCGGCAACTGCCGATCGCCCAGCTCGGCTGCGCCGCGGGCGGCGCCGCCATCAACCGCGCCCACGACTTCTGCACCGCCTATCCCGAGGCCAACGTGCTGATCCTGTGCTGCGAGTTCTGCTCGCTGTGCTACCAGCCGACCGACCTGGCGGTGGGCAACCTGCTCTCCAACGGCCTGTTCGGCGACGCCATCGCCGCCGCGGTGGTCCGGGGCCGGGGCGGCACGGGCGTACGCCTGGACCACAACGGCTCGCACCTGGTGCCCGGCACCGAGCGCTGGATCTCCTACGGCGTCCGGGACACCGGCTTCCACTTCATGCTCGACAAGCGGGTGCCCGGCACCATGGCCGACCTCGCGCCCGCCCTGCGCGCCCTGACCGAGCTGCGCGACTGGGACATCTCCCGGCTCGGCTTCTACATCATCCACGCGGGCGGGCCCAGGATCCTGGACGACCTGGGCAAGCACCTGGACCTGCCGCCGCAGATGTTCCGCTACAGCCGGGCCACCCTCACCGAACGCGGCAACATCGCCAGCGCCGTCGTCTTCGACGCCCTGGAGCGCCTCTTCACCGACGGCGGCGCCGACCAGGCGGCCCAGGGCATCATCGCGGGCTTCGGCCCCGGCATCACCGCCGAGATCACCCTCGGCACGTGGAGCGGCGCCGAGGAACTGGTCAGAGCGGCACCGCCACCCCGGTGAACGTGGTCCCCGGGGTCTGCGGGCTGGTGAAGCGGGCGTTGACCAGGTACAGCCGGTCACCGAAACGGGCGGCGGTGGTGGGCACGTCGAAGCGGGGGTCGGTAATCGTGCGGCGCAGGGTGGCCGTCGTGACCTTGGCGTTCAGCTCCCAGACGCTGATCAGGTTCAGGCGGTTCTGTACGACGTACAGGGTGCGGCCGATGCGCAGCAGGCCGTCGCCGTTTGCGACGTCGGCCGCGCCGGACAGCGTGATGCGGCGGGCGGCGCCGGTGCGCAGACCGACGTGGTACAGCTCGCCCGGGGTGCTCTTGACGACGATCAGACCGGTGCCGTCGGGCGAACCGACGATCCCGTTGGCGTTGTTGACGTCCGGGAGCTGCTGCCAGTCGCCGGTCAGCGGCAGCACCCGGACCTCGTCGGGCCGGCCGCGCGGGACGCCGTACAGGACCGCCTCGCGCGAGTCGGTGAACCAGGCGCGGTCGCCGAGCAGGATCACGTCGTTGATGAAGTGGCCGGTGGCGGAGGTGAGTTGGTGGGTCCGGAGTACGTCCCCGGTGCGGGCGTCGATGATCCGGGCCGTGCCGCCGCCGCCTCCGGCGACGTAGAGCAGGCCGTCGCGGTCGAGCTTGAGCCCGATGGAGGCGAGGCCGGTGGCGCCGGCGTACAGGACCTCGCCCCGGCCGGTGCGCAGGTCGGTCCGGTAGACGCCGCCGTGCGCGCGGGAGCCCTGGTAGGCGTAGGGCCGGGCGCCGATGGTGATGCCCTCGGGGAGCCAGCCGTCGGGCAGCGGGAACTCGGTGGGCCAGGGGGCCCGCGGGGCGGCCTGGGCCGGACCGGTGCCGGCGGCCACCGCGAGGGCGGCGACGGCGGCCCCGCCGAGCAGCGCGCGGCGGGACGGGCGGGCGGACGGGTCGGTCATGATGCGCCTCCGGAACGTGAGCGACGTGCGGAGCATGAGCGGACGTGCGGAACGCGAGCGCACCCAGTCAAGCGTGGTGCCCGCGCGAACTCGACGGGCCGCCCGAACCCGACAGCGAACCGACAGCCGCCCCCACCCGCCTGCACCGCCCCGGCGCACCCCACGATGAGGGAACGGCGGCTACGACGCCTTCACCTCGTACGCCGTCACCCGCACCGAGTCGTCGTCCAGGCACTGCCCGGTGGCCAGGTCGAAGCGCTGCTTCAGCAGCGGGGAGGCGACGAACGGGCGTCCCTGGTGGGTGCCGGTCAGGCCGCGGGAGAGGACCGCCGCGCCGGTGAACGGGTCGCGGTTGTCGATGGCGTACAGGTCGCCCTTGCGGTCGCGGAACAGGGCGGCCTGGCTGCCGTCGGGCAGCAGGGCGGCCACCCCGCGGCCCGGGAGCAGGGCGCCGAGGTCGCAGGCCGCGAACCAGCCGTCGCTCAGCCGCAGTTGTACCTTCAGGTCGGTCGTCTCGGGTGCCAGGGTCATCGCTGGGCGCTTCCTTCCAGGGTTTCCAGAGGGCGGTGGCCGATGGAGAGCAGCGGCAGGTCGGGCTTCATCTGGTCGCGCTCCGGGACGAAGCCGACGACCGGGTCGGGGGTGTCCGGCGCGTTGACGAAGGACACGAACCGGGCCAGCTTCTCCGGGTCGTTGATGGTCTCGGCCCACTCGTCGCGGTAGCCGGCGACGTGCGCGAGCATCAGCTGCTCCAGCTCGTCGCAGATGCCGAGCGAGTCGTGCACCACCACGTCGCGTACGTGGTCCAGGCCGCCGGGGATGCGCTCCAGCCAGGTGGAGGTGCGCTCCAGGCGGTCGGCGGTGCGGATGTAGAACATCAGGAACCGGTCGATGAGGCGGACCAGTTCGGCGTCGGACAGGTCCTGCGCGAGCAGGTCGGCGTGGCGCGGGGTGGCGCCGCCGTTGCCGCCGACGTAGAGGTTCCAGCCGCTCGCGGTGGCGATGATGCCGAAGTCCTTCGACTGGGCCTCGGCGCACTCGCGGGCGCAGCCGGAGACCGCCGACTTCAGCTTGTGCGGGCTGCGCAGCCCCCGGTAGCGCAGCTCCAGGTCGATCGCCATCCGCACCGAGTCCTGCACGCCGTACCGGCACCAGGTCTGCCCGACACAGGACTTCACCGTCCGCAGCGACTTGCCGTAGGCGTGGCCGGACTCGAAGCCGGCGTCCACCAGCCGGGCCCAGATGGAGGGCAGCTGCTCGACCCGCGCGCCGAACATGTCGATCCGCTGGCCGCCGGTGATCTTCGTGTAGAGCCCGAAGTCCCGGGCGATCTCACCGATCACGATCAGCTTCTCCGGCGCGATCTCGCCGCCGGGGATGCGCGGCACGACCGAGTACGAGCCGTTCTTCTGCAAGTTGGCGAGGAAGTGGTCGTTGGTGTCCTGGAGGGCCGCCTGCTCGCCGTCCAGCACGTAGCCGCTGGCGCCGATGGCCGGCGCGAGGGAGGCGATGATCGAGCCGACCGTCGGCTTGCAGACCTCGCACCCGTCGCCGCCGCGGGCCTCGTCCCGCCCGTGCCGGTCCAAAAGCTCCTGGTAGGAGGTGATCCGCAGGGCCAGCACGATCTCGTACAGCTCCTCGCGGGTCTGCCCGAAGCAGCCGCACAGGCCCTTGTCGACGACGACGCCGCTCGCCTCCAGCTCGGCGTCGACGAGCTGCCCGAGCACCTTCACGCACGACCCGCAGCCGGTGCCGGCCTTGGTGCACTTCTTCACCTCGGGCACGGTGACGCACTGGTGCTCGGTGACCGCATCCCGGATCGCGCCCTTGGTGACGTTGTGGCAGGAGCAGATCACCGCGTCGTCGGGGAGCGCGGACGGACCGAGCTGGATCGGCGCCCCCGCCCCGGCCGGCAGCACCAGCGACTCGGGGGAGACGGGCGGCACCGACCCGGTGAACGCCTTCAGCGTGCCGTACGCCTCCGCGTCCCCGACCAGGATGCCGCCGAGCAGCGTGCCGTCCCGCCCGATGACCAGCTTCTTGTACAGCCCCGCCCGGGAGTCGGAGTAGACGACGTCCAGGCAGCCGTCGGCCGTGCCGTGCGCGTCGCCGAAGGACGCCACGTCCACGCCGAGCAGCTTCAGCTTGGTGGACAGGTCGGCACCGGTGAAGGACGCCTCGTCGGCGGCGATCGTGGCCGCGACCGTCAGCGCCTGCTCGTAGCCGGGCGCGACCAGCCCGTACACCCGCCCGTCGGCGGCCAGCGCGCACTCGCCGATGGCGAAGACACGCGGGTCGGACACGGTCCGGCACTGCTCGTCGACCGCGATGCCGCCGCGCTCGCCGACCGTCAGCCCGCACTGGCGGGCCAGCTGGTCACGCGGCCGGACCCCGGCGCTGAACACCACCAGATCGGTGGCCAGCTCGGACCCGTCGGACAGCTTCATCCCGCTGACGGCACCGTCCGCGCCGACCACGATCTCCTGGGTGCCGACGCCCGTGTGCACGGACAGCCCCATGTCCTCGATGGTCCGCAGCAGCGCCGCGCCGCCGCCCTCGTCCACCTGGACGGGCATCAGCCGGGGCGCGAACTCCACGATGTGCGAGGTGAGCCCGAGCCCCTTCAGCGCACCGGCCGCCTCCAGGCCGAGCAGCCCGCCGCCCACCACCGCACCGGTGGTCGCGGTCTTCGCGTACTCCTCGATGGCGAGCAGGTCCTCGATCGTGCGGTACACGAAGCACCCGGTGGCGTCCTTGCCGGGGACCGGCGGCACGAACGGGAAGGACCCGGTGGCCAGCACCAGCACGTCGTACTCGAAGACCTGCCCGGACCGCGCGGTGACCGTGCGGGCCTCCCGGTCGACGGTCTCGGCGGCGTCCCCGACGCGCAGCTCGATGCCGTGCTCGGCGATGAACGCCAGGTCGGTCATCGACAGGTCGTCCGGGGTCTTCCCCGAGAAGTACGAGGTGAGGGCGACCCGGTCGTAGGCGGGACGCGGCTCCTCGCACAGCACGACCACGCGGTGCGTGGCGGTCAGGCCGCGCTCGGCGAGCGCTTCCAGGAAGCGCTGGCCGACCATGCCGTGGCCGACCAGCACGATCGTGGCCGTCTTCTCCGTGGACATCAGGAGCCTCCGTCGTTGGTGAGCAGGTGGAGCAGGGGGCCGTCGTCGGGGAGCGGCTCTGCTCCCTCCCAGGCGCGGGCGAGCGCGCCGACAGTGCCGAGTTCGCCGACGAGAACCCCGCCGACCAGGCGGTCGTCGCGGACGACGACCTTGCGGTACGTGCCCCGGGTGGCGTCGGCGAGCTGCACGACGTCATCGCCGGGAAGCGGTTCGGTCTCGCCGAACGCGGCGAGGTCGAAGGGGCTGTCCGGCCCGGTGAGGGTGAGCCGGGTCAGCGAGCGGGTGCCGGTGTAGCGGGCGGCCGGGTCACCGGCGAGGGCGCGGGCGAGCGCGTCGGCCTGTTCCAGCGCCGGGGCGGCCAGCCCGTACAGCGTGCCGTCGTGCTGCGCGCAGTCCCCGATCGCGCGGATGTCCGGATCACTGGTCCGCAGCTGGTCGTCGACGACGACGCCTTTCCGTACGTCGATCCCCGCCTCCGCCGCCAGCCCGGTGCGCGGCCGCACCCCGCAGGCCAGCACCACCAGGTCGGCGTCGAGGGCGAACCCGTCGGCCAGCTCCACCGAGCGCACCGCACCGCCGACCGAGCGCACGTCGCGCACCCGGCACTCGGTGTGCACCTCGACGCCGAGGTCCGCCAGATGCCGGCGGACCAGCCGGGAGGCGGCCGGGTCGAGCTGCCGTTCCATCAGCCGCTCGGACTGCTGGGCCAGCATCACCTGGGCGCCGCGCACGGCCAGCGCCCGCGCGGCGGACACCCCGAGCAGCCCGCCCCCGATGACGACCGCCCGCGCCCCGGGCCGTACCGCCTCCGACAGCGCGAGGCAGTCGTCCAGCGTCCGGAAGGCGTGCACCCCCCGGGGCAGTTCGGCACCGCCGGTGAACAGCCCGCGCAGCGGCGGCAGCACGGCGTTGGACCCGGTGGCCAGCACCAGCGTGTCGTATGCGATCACCGAGCCGTCGGCGCAGGCGACCGTGCGCCCGGCCCGGTCGATACCGGTGACCCGGCCCCGGACCAGCCCGGCGGGCGCCGGCAGCGCGATCACCTCGGCGGCGTAGCGCCCGGCCAGCACCTCGGCGAGCAGCACCCGGTTGTAGGGCGGGTGCGCCTCGTCGCCGATCAGCAGTGCGGGCACGCCCAGCTCGCCGAGGCGCCGGGTGAGGGTGACACCCGCGAGCCCGGCGCCGATCACCACCACACGCGTTTTCGAGGTCATGCCATTGAGCCTGCGGTGCCGGTGTTACCCGACCGCATCACGGTTGTTTCCCCGGGGGAACGCTGCCCTCAGCCGGAGCCGGGGCCGGGTGTGAGGCGCCCCCAGCTCCTCGGGCTATCGTCATGATCATGCCGGACATATCGCTGACCATGATCGCTCTGCTCTGCCTGGCGGCCCTCGCCGCCGGCTGGATCGACGCCGTGGTCGGCGGCGGCGGGCTCCTGCTGCTGCCCGTCCTGCTGCTCGGCCTGCCCGCCGGCACCCCGGCCGCGCACGCGCTGGGCACCAACAAGGCGGTGGCGATCGTAGGCACCACGGGCGCGGCGGTGACCTACGCTCGCAAGGCGCCGGTCGACGTCCGGCGCGCCGTCCGCATCGGCCTGGCGGCCCTGGCCGGCTCCTCGGCCGGCGCGTTCTTCGCGGCCGGCATGAGCACCGAGGTCCTGAAGCCGGTCATCATGGTGGTCCTGCTCGCGGTCGCCGCGTTCGTCATCCTCCGCCCGGCCTTCGGCACCGCCCCCGCCCCCGGCCCGGCCACCCGCCGCCAGACCATCTCCGCCATCGCCCTCGCGGGCCTCGGCATCGGCTTCTACGACGGCCTGATCGGCCCCGGCACCGGCACCTTCCTGGTCCTGGCACTCACCGCCGTCCTCCACCTCGATCTGGTCACCGCCTCCGCCACCGCCAAGATCGTCAACTGCTGCACCAACGCGGGCGCGCTCGCCACCTTCGCCTGGCAGGGCGCGGTGCTGTGGCAACTGGCCGCCCTGATGGCCGTCTTCAACCTGACCGGCGGCATGCTGGGCGCCCGCACCGCCCTCAAGCAGGGCAGCGGCTTCGTCCGGATCGTCCTGCTCACCGTGGTCTTCGCCCTGGTGGCGAACCTGGCCTACGAGCAGTGGCTGGCCTGAGCCGGATCACCGGCGAACGCCGGTCAGATGGGCGAAGACGACGACATTCCCCTCGTACCCCCGGCCGCGCGACCACCCGCCCCCGCACGTGATGACCCGCAACTCGGGCCGCGCCGCCCGCCCGTAAACCTTCTCGTCGGGGAAGTCCGCGGCGTCGTACACCTCCACCGCGTCCACACTGAACACGGCCACGGACCCGTCCCGCCGGTCCACCTCGACGGCGGCCCCCCGCTTCAGCGCGCCGAGCCGGTAGAAGACGGCCGGCCCCTCGGCGTTGTCGACGTGCCCGGCGACGATCGCGGTCCCCGTCTCGCCCGGGGTGGTGCCGGCCTCGTACCAGCCGGCGAGGTTGTCGTCCTCGGCGGGCGGCACGTCGAGGCTGCCGCCCGGGGTCAGTCCGAGGCCCGTCAGCGGGGCATTGACCCCGATCACCGGGATACGGACCCGGTCGGGCGGCGACGGCGGCAGCGCGGGCGCCACCACGGCCTCCTGTCCCTGCCCGGCACGGGCCTCGGCGGCGGCCGGCTGCGGCGGCCCGGCCCCGGCGTCCCCCCACAGCAGCCAGGCCCCCGAGCACAGGGCGACGGCGGTGACGCCCGCTATGACGGTGTTGCCGACCCTACGGCGCATGACGACCCCTCACCCTCTCTCCCTTCACCCCGTGTCCCCTCCGGGCCGCGAGGGGCGTCGGACCCGGAGGGGTGGGGAAGTGCGGTACCGGCCGGCGGGCGGCGGAGGACGCCCGTCAGATCCCGTCGCCTCTCGCCCGGCGATGCAGGAGCCAGGTACCGCCCGCGGCGGCGACGGCCAGAGCCGCCACACCGGCCGCGGTCTGCACGGGATCGGGGCCCAAGGCACCACCGACCCCCGTCTTCACGCTCCCCTTGGGGTACACCTGGGCCCCCGACGACAGAGTGACCACGAGGTCCCCCGTGACCTCTTTGCCGCTGCCCGCACAGGTGACGACGATCTCGTACGTCCCCGGCTGCGCGCCCGGCGGCACCCGGAACCCGCCGGTCGTCGCGCCCGCGTCGGCCTCCGCCGCCAGCGTGAACGCACCGGCCCCCACCGCACTGGCGTCTCCCGCCGCGGTCCCACCCGCCCCGCACGCCTCGGTGTCCGCCGCCGCCCGGTCGCCCGGCACCACGGAGGACGGCCGCAGCGACAGCGCACCGGACGGATCACCGCTCTCCCCGCCGTACGCGGGCCCCGCGGCGAGGAGACCGGCGCCGGCCGCGGCGAGTGCGGTACCGGTCAGCAGGCGGGCGGTACGTCGCATCGTTGCTGCTCCTTCGAGCTGTTCGGTGACCCCTGCCCCTCCGAGGAAAGTGGCACCGGTCCCGCGCCGCTCTCTGGGGAGGGTGAACGGGTGACCACTCGCCCCCCGACTTGACCTCAACCAAAGTCGAGGTACCAGGCTGCTCGCCATGAAGCCCTTGCGCACGACCCTCATCATCGGCAGCAACCGCGACGGCCGCTTCGGCCCGGTCGTCGCCGACTGGCTCCTGGCCCGCGCCCGCGCCCGCGCGGACCTGACCACCGAGGTGATCGACACCGCCGCGACCGACCTCCCGACGACCTTCGCCCGCTCCCCGCAGACGGACACCGCGCTGGCCGGAATCACCCCCCGGCTGGAAGCGGCGGACGCCTTCGTCGTCCTCACCCCCGAGTACAACCACTCCTTCCCGGCGGCCCTGAAGAACCTCATCGACTGGCACTACTCCCCCTGGCAGGCCAAGCCCGTCGCCCTGGTCACCTACGGCGGCTTGGCCGGCGGCGTCCGCGCGGCGGAACACCTGCGGCAGGTCTTCGCCGAACTGCACGCCGTGACGATCCGGGACACCGTCTCCTTCCACAACGCGGGCGCCGCCTTCGATGACGAGGGCCTCCTGAAGGACCCCGCGGGCCCGGACGCGGCGGCGAAGACGATGCTGGACCAGTTGGTGTGGTGGGGGAGGGCCTTGAAGGAGGCGAAGGAACGACGCCCGTACGGTGGTTAGTCCATACGGTGGTGAGTCCATACGGTGGTCAGGACGGTGGGTCTCGGATGAGCGGGTGGGGGACGGCACGGTCCGGATTGTTGACGCTTTTCAGTAGGGGTGGTCCGTCCAGGGGCAGCCGCTGAGCCGACCCGGCGCGTCCCCGACGCCGACCTGCTAACACTTCACCCCTAACCGTCCACACCCCGCTCATTCGAGCCCTTACAGCCCACCCTCACGAACGGCCGCCTGAAACACCCGCCATGCAACCGGCCGAAGACGAAGCGTCGGTCGCACTCCGCTTCCGGATCGCTGTGACTGGACTTGCGGAAGACGAAGCCGTGCACGGCTCAGAACTCCTTCCGGAGACGGTGGAGGAGGGTTACGGACTCCCGCTCACCGAGGGACCGTTCAGTGATCAACTCGAACAGTTCATCGTAGGCCGCAGCCTCGCCCCCGCCCTCCACCCACCTCTGTGCGAAGGGCGCCTCCACGTACACGACGTCCATGGCGCCGGGTTCGGCGAACGAGATGACGTTGAACGGCCCGTTCAAGCCGAAGTGCGTGCCCGCGTCGAACGGGAAGACATGGATGCTGATGTTGGGCAGATCGGCCAGGTGGCACAGGTGATCGAGCTGGCCGCGAGCCGTTCCCGGACCGCCGGGGAAGTTGCGCAGTACGGCTTCGTAGATCACCGTGCGGAATACCAGCGGCGTGTCGTTGTGCAGGCACTGCTGACGGGCCACGCGAGCCGCGACGAAGTCCTCGTCGGACTGCCTCCTCATGGCTACGGAAGTGATGGAGGTGTTCCGCAACGCCCTTACGTAGTCGGCGGTTTGCAGCAGACCGGGGATGAAGGCCGGCTGCCACGCCTTGATCGACGTCGCCGCGTTCTCCAGCGCGACGTACTCCCGCATGACCCCGTGCACCCTGTGGCCGTCCCACCAGCCCTTGGCCTTACGGCGTTCGCGGTCGGCCTTGGCAAGTTCCAGCAACCCCCCGACAACGCCGGGGTCATGGACGCCGTACGTCTCGCACAGCGCCCGGATGTCCGGGGCGCGGACGGGAACCCAGCCTGCCTCCAGCTTGGCGACCTTCGCTGTGGAGGCGGAGAGTGCCTTGGCGGCCTGCGGCTGGGTCAGACCCGCTGCCGTGCGCAAGGAACGACCCCTCCACTACGACCGCGTCGACTACACCCCCCTGCCCAGAAGCGTCACCCTCGCCCGCCGCCGTGCCCACGGCTCCTCATCGAATGGGACCGGCCAGAACTCGCCCCCGACGCCGCCCTCCTCGTCTCCGAGCTCGGCGGCAACGCCGTACTGCACGGCTGTCTCCACGACCGCCTCCTCCCGGTCGAACTCAGCCTGTTCCCGCACACCCTGCGCATCGACGTCTCCGACCCGAGGGGCGAACTCCTGCCCCGCCCCCGTGACGTCCCCGGGGACGCGACGTCCGGACGCGGACTGTGCATCGTGGGTGCGCTGTCCGACCGTTGGGGCACAGCCGCCCGCACGGTCGGCAAAAGCGTCTGGTGCGAGCTGGACGTACCGCGTGCTACGACCCCGCCTCCACCCGCACCGCGCACACCTTGAACTCCGGCATCCGAGACGTCGGATCCAGTGCCGGATTCGTCAACGTGTTCGCCCGCCCTTCGCCCGGCCAGTGGAACGGCATGAACACCGTGTCCGGCCGGATCCCCGTCGTGATCCGGGCCGGCGCCACCGCCCGCCCCCGCCGCGAGACGACCGTCACCGGTCCCCCCTCCACCGCTCCGATCCGCGCCGCCAGCCGGGGATGCAGCTCCACGAACGGCCCCGGCGCCGCCGCGTTCAACTCGTCCACCCGCCGGGTCTGCGCCCCGGACTGGTACTGCGCCACCACCCGCCCGGTGGTGAGCAGCACCGGGTACTCGTCATCGGGCTCCTCGGCGGACGGCCGGTGCGAGACCGGCACGAACCGCGCCCGCCCGTCCTCCGTGGCGAACCGGTCCAGGAAGAGCCGGGGCGTACCGGGATGGACCGCCGCGTCCGCCGCGTCCGCCGTGTCCGCCGTGTCCGCCGTGTCCTCGACCGGACACGGCCAGAACACCCCGCCCTCCTCCATCAGCCGCCCGTAACTGATCCCGGAGTAGTCCGCGATCCCGCCCGCACTGGCCCGCCGCAGTTCCTCGAACACCTCCTCCGGATCGGCCGGAAACCCCTTCTCCACCCCGAGCCGGTCGGCCAGCTCGTGCAGCACCTCCAGGTCGCTGCGGACACCGTCCGGCGGGCTGATCGCCCGCCGCCGCAACAGCACCCGCCCCTCCAGACTGGTCGTCGTCCCGGTCTCCTCCGCCCACTGCGTCACCGGCAGCACCACGTCCGCCAGCTCCGCCGTCTCCGACAGCACCACGTCGCACACGGCCAGGAAGTCCAGCGACCGCAACCGCGACTCGACATGGGCCGCGCGCGGCGCCGAGACCACCGGGTTGGACCCCATCAGCAGCAGGGAACGGATGTCCGAACCCAGCGCGTCCAGCAACTCGTACGCACTGCGCCCCGGCCCCGGCAGCGAGTCCGGGTCCACCCCCCACACCTCGGCCACATGCCGCCGCGCCTCGGGATCGGTCAGCTTCCGGTAGCCGGGCAACTGGTCGGCCTTCTGCCCGTGCTCCCGCCCGCCCTGCCCGTTGCCCTGCCCGGTCAGACAGCCGTACCCGGACAGTGGCCGCCCGGCCCGCCCGGTCGCCAGGCACAGGTTGATCCACGCGCCCACCGTGTCCGTGCCCTTGGACTGCTGCTCCGGCCCGCGCGCGGTCAGCACCATCGCCGCCTCGGGCGCGCAGAACATCCGCACCGCCGCCCGCAGCTCCGGCACCGGCACGCCGGTGATCCGCTCCACGTACTCCGGCCAGTGCGCCATCGCCGCCGCCCTGGCCTCGGCCCACCCGGAGGTCCGCTCGGCCACGTACGCCTCGTCCACCCGCCCCTCGGCGACGACCAGGTGCAGCAGCCCGAGCGCCAGCGCCAGATCGGTACCCGGCCGGGGCGCCAGGTGCAGGTCGGCCTGCTCGGCGGTCTTCGTCCGGCGCGGATCGACGACGATCAGCGTGCCGCCGTTCTCCTTCAGCTCGTTGAAGAAGCGCAGCGAGGGCGGCATCGTCTCGGCGAGGTTCGAGCCGACCAGGATCACGCACCCGGTCTTCGGAATGTCCTCCAGCGGAAACGGCAGCCCCCGGTCGAGCCCGAACGCCTTCGTACCGGCCGCCGCCGCCGACGACATGCAGAACCGCCCGTTGTAGTCGATCTGCGAGGTCCCCAGCACCACCCGGGCGAACTTCCCCAGCGCGTACGCCTTCTCGTTGGTCAGCCCACCGCCGCCGAACACCCCGAGCGCGTCCGCGCCGTACCGGTCGCGGACCGACCCGAGCGCCCCGGCGATCCGGTCCAGCGCCTCGTCCCAGGTGGCCGGAACCAGCTCACCGCCCTCGCGGACCAGCGGCGACGTCAGCCGCACCCGCGAGGACAGCACGGCCGGCGCGGTCCGGCCCTTGCCGCACAGCGCCCCCCGGTTCACCGGGAAGTCCGCGCGCTCGGTCACCTCGACGGTCCCGTCACCGGCGGGCGTCAGATTCATCCCGCACTGCAGGGCGCAGTACGGACAGTGCGTGGGAATCGGCGTCGCGGAGTTCTGCATGTCATCCACAGTGCGTCGGGCGTGTTACGCGCCCCGGCGGCTCCTTGTTACACGGCCGGGACGGCCACCTCCCCGCCGCCCCGCCGCCGCCGTGAGGTCAGCGCCCGGCGGCCCGCAGCGCCCGCGCCACCCCGGGCTCCCGCGGCCCGAGGAAACGCGGATCGGGCTCGAACACCACGTCCAGCGCCGCCTTCCCCGCCGCGAAGACCTCGCGGGCGGCCCCGTAGTACCAGGTCACATCGTGCTCGTCGGCCGCCCCGACGCCGTACGACGACACCCCCGCCGCCTCGCACAGCGCCACCGCCCGCCGGATGTGGAAGCCCTGACTGATCAGGACGGCCCGGTCGACCCCGAAGATCTTCTTCGCCCGGACACACGAGTCCCAGGTGTCGAACCCGGCGTAGTCACTGACGATCCGCTGGTCCGGCACCCCGTGCCGGACCAGATATCCGCGCATCGCGTCCGGCTCGTCGTAGTCCGCGCGGCTGTTGTCGCCGGTGACCAGCACCACCTCGACGCGGCCCGCCCGGTACAGCCGCGCCGCCGCGTCCAGCCGGTGCGCGAGATACGGCGACGGCTCGTCGTCCCACAGCCCCGCGCCGAAGACGACGGCCACGTCGGTGCGCGGCGCGTCGGCGAGGGTGCCCAGCCGGTCGCCGGTCCCGAGCCGCAGCCACGTCGCGGGCAGCAGCGCCAGCACGCACACCGCCACCACGGCCCGCACCAGCCGCCGTCGCCCGGCCCGGGTACGCGGCAGCCGCGGTCTGCGCAGCGGACGCATCGGACGCAGTAGACGCATCGGACGCATCGGACTCCTTCCGTGGACCGTCACTCCCGCTCCCCAGGGACGCCGCACCGGCCCGCACGGTTCACCCCGCCCCGAAAACCGCAGCCGAACCCGCCCTCGCCCCGCCTCACACCCCCGCCCACCCCACCGTGAACCCCCGGAAAACACCCGTGACCCCCGTGCAACGGGGCGGCAACCTCCCCCGGCGACCATCGACCCATGACGACGACCTTCCCGCCACCGCCACTGCCGGGCCCCGCGCACGACCCCGCCCTGGTCGTCGTGGCCCACGGCAGCCGCGACCCCCGCGCGCTGCGCACCGTACGCGCCCTGCTGGACCAGGTCCGCGCCCTGCGCCCCGGCCTCGCCGTCCACCTCGGGCACATCGAGCTGAACGAACCGCTCCTCTCCGACACGCTGGCCGCGCTCGGCGACCGCGAGGCGGTCCTCGTTCCGCTCCTGCTCAGCCGCGGCTACCACGTCAAGCGGGACATCCCCGAGACGGCCGCCGCCTTTCCGGTACGGGCCCGGGTGGCGCGCCCGCTCGGCCCGCACCCCCTCCTCGTCGACGCCCTGCACGCCCGCCTCACCGAGGCCGGCTGGCACGGGGGCCGCGGCGACGCGGTGGTTTTGGCGGCGGCCGGCTCCCGCGACCCGGCGTCCGCCGCGGACACCGGCCGCACGGCCCGCCTCCTCGCCGCCCGCCTCGGCGTCCCGGTACTCCCCGCCTACGCCTCCACGGCCACCCCGACCGTGCCGGCCGCGCTCGCGTCCCTGACCGCCGACGGCCACCGTCGCATCGCCCTCGCCTCCTACTTCACCGCCCCGGGCCGCTTCGCGACGGAGACGGCGGCAGCGGCCCCTTGGATCGCCTCGGCCCCGCTGGGCACCCACCCCGCCATGGCAGAACTGCTCCTGCACCGCTACGACGAGACACGGGCCGGTTTCCCCGCTGCGGGCGCGTCGTGGCTTGGCGCGCAGTTCCCCGCGCCCCCAAGGGGCGCCGGGCAACTGCAGCAGGCTTAAGGGGCGCGGGGAACTGCGCGAGCAGCCACAACCCACCCGCACCCGGAAAACAACCGAACCCCCCGTACTGTCGAAGACATGGAAGGCACCGCACCCCAAACCCCCTACGACCCCACGTCAGCGCACCGCTGGGCCCCCGAGCCCGACAAACGCCCAGGCCGCACCGCCTTCCAACGCGACCGCGCCCGCATCCTCCACTCCTCCGCCCTGCGCCGCCTCGCCGGCAAGACCCAGGTCGTCACCCCCGGCGACCCCACCCCCGCCTGGGACGCCAGCCCCCGCACCCGCCTCACCCACTCCCTGGAGTGCGCCCAGGTGGGCCGCGAACTCGGCGCGGCCCTCGGCTGCGACCCCGACCTGGTCGAAGCCGCCTGCCTCGCCCACGACCTCGGCCACCCCCCGTTCGGCCACAACGGCGAATCCGCGCTGAACGAGTTCGCCGAGGACTGCGGCGGCTTCGAGGGCAACGCCCAGTCCCTGCGCCTCCTCACCCGCATCGAACCCAAACGCTTCACCCCCGAGGGCCCCGTCGGCCTCAACCTCACCCGCGCCACCCTGGACGCCGCCACCAAGTACCCGTGGCCCAGGGCCGCCCACCCCACCGACCCGGCGTCGGCCAAGTTCGGCGTCTACGACGACGACCGCCCCGTCTTCGACTGGGTCCGCGCCACCGCCCCCGGCAACCACCGCACCTGCTTCGAGGCCCAGGTCATGGACTGGTCGGACGACGTGGCGTACTCCGTGCACGACGTCGAGGACGGCCTGCACGCCGGCCACATCGACCCGAACTGCCTGCTCGCCGACCCAGAACGCGCGGCAGTCTTCGCGACCGCCCGCACCCGCTACGCACCACCCGGCACCGACCCCGCCGAACTCGCCGCCGCCCTCGACCGCCTCCTCGCCCAGGACTGGTGGCCGCACGGCTACGACGGCACCGCGACCGCCCAGGCCCGGCTGAAGGACGCCACCAGCCAGCTCATCGGCCGCTTCTGCCTGGCCGCCGAGTCCGCCACCCGGCAGCGGTACGGCACCGGCCGCCTCACCCGCTACACCGCCGAACTGGTCGTGCCCCGCGCCACCCGCCTGGAGTGCGCCGTCCTCAAGGCCGTCGCCGACCGCTACGTGATCCAGCGCGCCGAGCAGGAACGCCTGCGCGCCGACCAGCGCGTCGTCGTCGCCGAACTGGCCGCCGCCCTCACCCGCCGGGCCCCGGACGGCCTGGACCCCCAGTTCCGCGCCCTGTTCGACCAGGCGCCCGACGACCGGGCCCGCAAACGGGTGCTCGTCGACCAGATCGCCGCCCTCACCGACGCCTCGGCCCGCTCCCTGCACGCCCGGCTGAGCTGATCGGACCACCCCCCTTCCCGGCGGCCGCCGGGTGCGGGACGCTCGCATGTGGCGGAACGCTGACGAGGAGGCAAACAAGTGGTCGACGCTGATCAGACATTCGTCATCGTCGGAGGAGGACTGGCCGGTGCCAAGGCGGCCGAGACACTCCGGGCGGAGGGCTTCACCGGCCGGGTGATCCTCATCTGTGACGAACGCGACCACCCCTACGAGCGCCCACCGCTCTCCAAGGGCTACCTCCTCGGCAAGGAGGAACGCGACAGCGTCTTCGTGCACGAGCCCGCCTGGTACGCGCGCCACGACATCGAGCTGCACCTCGGCCAGACCGTCGTCGCCGTCGACCGCGCCACCCGCACCGTCCGCTACGGCGACGACGGCACCCGGGTCCGCTACGACAAGCTGCTGCTGGCCACCGGCGCCGAGCCGCGCCGCCTCGACGTCCCCGGCACCGACCTGGCCGGCGTCCACCACCTGCGCCGCCTCGCGCACGCCGAGCGGCTCAAGGGCGTGCTGGCCGCCCTCGGCCGGGACAACGGCCACCTGGTGATCGCCGGGGCCGGCTGGATCGGCCTGGAGGTCGCGGCGGCGGCCCGCGAGTACGGCGCCGAGGTCACCGTCGTGGAGTCCGCGCCGACCCCGCTGCACGGCGTCCTCGGCCCCGAGCTGGGCGCCGTCTTCGCCGAGCTGCACCGGGCGCACGGGGTCCGCTTCCGCTTCGGCGTCTCGCTCACCGAGATCGTCGGCCAGGACGGCGTGGTGCTGGCCGCCCGCACCGACGACGGCGAGGAGCACCCCGCGCACGACGTGCTCGCCGCGATCGGCGCCGCGCCGCGCGTCGCGCTGGCCCAGGCGGCCGGCCTGGAGATCGCCGCCCCGGCCGACGGCGGCGGCATCGTCGTCGACGCGCGCCTGCGCACCTGCGACCCGGACATTTTCGCCGCCGGCGACGTGGCCTCCTTCCCCCGCGCCCAGGCAACCCGGCTGCGCGTGGAGCACTGGGCCAACGCCCTGAACGGCGGCCCGGCCGCCGCCCGCGCCATGCTGGGCAAGGAGATCACCTACGACCGCGTGCCCTACTTCTTCTCCGACCAGTACGACCTGGGGATGGAGTACAGCGGATGGGCGCCGCCGGGGACGTACGACGAGGTGGTGATCCGGGGGGACGCGGGCAAGCGGGAGTTCATCGCGTTCTGGCTGAAGGACCGGCGGGTGCTGGCCGGGATGAACGTGAACGTGTGGGATGTCACAGCGCCGATCCAGCGGCTGATCCGGGACGGAACCCCGGTGGACGTGGAGGCGCTGGCCGATCCGCGCGTCCCCCTCGAAAGCCTCGTCCGCTGAGTGTCGTACCGCCCCCGTAGACTCAGCACGTGGCTGGACGGATCAACGACGAGGACGTGAAGGCGGTACGGGACGCGGTCCCGATCGACGCCGTCGTCTCGGAGTACCTCCAGCTGCGGGGCGCGGGCGGCGGCAACCTCAAGGGGCTGTGCCCGTTCCACGACGAGAAGTCGCCCTCCTTCCAGGTCAGCCCCAGCAAGGGGTTCTTCCACTGCTTCGGCTGCCAGGAGGGCGGCGACACCATCACGTTCGTGATGAAGATCGACCACCTCACCTTCTCGGAGGCGGTCGAGCGGCTGGCCGGCCAGGCCGGCATCACGCTGCGTTACGAGGAGGGCGGGTACAACCCCTCCCACCAGCGCGGCGAGCGCATCCGCCTGGTCGAGGCGCACAAGGTCGCCGCCGAGTGGTACGCGGAACAGCTCGCGACCTCCCCGGAGGCCGACACCGGCCGGATCTTCCTCGCCGAGCGCGGCTTCGACCAGGGGGCCGCCCAGCACTTCGGCGTCGGCTACAGCCCGCAGGGCTGGGACCACCTCACCCGCTACCTGCGCGGCAAGGGCTTCACGGACAAGGAGCTGCTGCTGTCCGGGCTCGCGCAGGAAGGCCGGCGCGGGCCCATCGACCGCTTCCGCGGCCGGCTGATGTGGCCGATCCGCGACATCGGCGGCGAGGTGGTCGGCTTCGGCGCCCGCAAGCTCTACGAGGCGGACAACGGCCCGAAGTACCTGAACACCCCCGAGACCCCGATCTACCGCAAGTCCCAGGTCCTCTACGGCATCGACCTGGCCAAGAAGGACATCGCCAAGGCGTCCCGCGCGGTCGTCGTCGAGGGCTACACCGACGTCATGGCCTGCCACCTGGCCGGTGTGACCACGGCCATCGCCACCTGCGGCACCGCCTTCGGCACCGACCACATCAAGATCCTGCGCCGGCTGCTGATGGACAACGGCAGCGCCCGGGTGATCTTCACCTTCGACGGCGACGCCGCCGGGCAGAAGGCGGCCCTGCGCGCCTTCGAGGACGACCAGAAGTTCGCCGCCGAGACGTACATCGCCATCGCGCCGGACAACATGGACCCCTGCGACCTGCGGCTGGCCAAGGGCGACGAGGCGGTCGCCGACCTGGTCCAGCCGCGTACGCCGCTGTTCGAGTTCGCGCTGCGGCAGATCGTCGCCCGGTACGACCTGGACACCCCGGCGGGCCGCGCCGCCGCTCTGGACGAGGCGGCCCCCGTCGTCGCCCGGATCAAGAACAGCGGCGCCCAGCACGAGGTCGCCGTCCAGCTGGCCGGCATGCTCGGCATCCTGGACACCCAGTTCGTGGTCAAGCGGGTCGGCCAGCTCGCCCGCTGGGCCCGCGAGCGCGGCGACCGGGGCCCCGCTCCGGCCCGCGGCCCCCAGCAGCAGTACGCCGACGCCGCCGCCCCGGCCGGCCCCCGCGGCCCCGCCCTCAACCTCCGCAACCCCGTCTACGCCACCGAACGCGAACTGCTCAAGCTCGCCCTCCAGCGCCCCGAACTGGTCTCCCCGGCCTTCGACGCGTACGGCGTCGACGAGTTCACCGCCCCGCCCTACGCCGCCGTACGCCAGGCGGTCATGGACGCGGGCGGCGCCGAGTACGGCGTCGACGACCCGCACGAGTACCTGGTCCGGGTGCGCGAGGCGGCCCCCGACGACACCGTCCGCGCGATGGTCACCGAACTCGCGGTGGAGGCGATCATGCGCCGCGCGGTCGACGACGTGTACGCCGGCGAGGTGCTGGTCCGGGTCCGCCGGCGCGCCGTGGAGCGCCGCATCCGCGACATCCACGCCACCTTCACCCGCCTGGGCAACGGCGGCGACCCGGCCGAACTGGCCACCGTGCAGAACGAGTTGTGGGTGCTGGAGAAGTACGACCGCGCGCTGCGCGAGCAGGGTGCCGCCGCACTCTGAGCCGCCGGGCGGTTTCGACTCGCGGTGGCTGCGCACCCGTGGGGGAGATGACCGCGCGGTCACGGACCGGACGCAAAAAGTCACCGCACGCCCCTCGTGGCGGAGTTGTGTCGTACCCCACACTGGTTCCGGTGCCTGAGTCCTCGGAGCGCGGCCGGCCCGTCCCCGACGGGTCCCTGATCCCCGCGGTTCCGACCCACGCGTACGGGACGGGCAGCGGCGAGGCCGCCGACTCCGTCCCCGAAGTACCGCTGCCGCACGGCCGGGCAGCGATCACCCTGGAGGTCGCACCCGTGCAGACCCAGACCCGCGCACAGCACGACAGCAGCACCGCCGGCCCACCGGCCGAGGCCCAGCCGGACGGAGACGTCCTGGCCGCGGTACCCGGCCAGCACCGCGCCGCGCACCACCCGGAGGACCCGCCGGCCGAAGTCCTGGAGCCGGCCGACGTCCTGGAACCGGCCGCCGCCGGACCCGCCGCCGGACCCGCCGCCGGACCCGAGCCGGAACCCGTCGAGCCGTCGCCGCCGCCCGTCCGCGCCGAGACCGGCGGGCCGTCCTCGGACCTGTTCCGCCAGTACCTGCGGGAGATCGGCCGGATCCCGCTGCTCACCGCGGCCGAGGAGGTCGAACTCGCCCGCCGGGTGGAGGCCGGCCTGTTCGCCGAGGAGAAGCTGAGCGGCGCCCCCGACCTGGACAGCCGCCTCGCCCACGACCTGGACCGGCTGGTCGTCATGGGCCGGATGGCCAAGCGCCGCCTCATCGAGGCCAACCTGCGGCTGGTGGTCTCCGTCGCCAAGCGGTACGTGGGCCGCGGCCTGACCATGCTCGACCTGGTGCAGGAGGGCAACCTGGGGCTGATCCGGGCGGTGGAGAAGTTCGACTACGCCCGCGGCTACAAGTTCTCCACCTACGCCACCTGGTGGATCCGCCAGGCCATGTCCCGCGCCCTGGCCGACCAGGCCCGCACGATACGGGTGCCCGTGCACGTCGTGGAGCTGATCAACCGGGTCGTCCGCGTCCAGCGCCGGATGCTCCAGGAACGCGGCTACGAACCGACCCCGGCCGAGGTCGCCGCCCACCTCGACCTGCTGCCCGAGCGGGTCAGCGAGGTGCTGCGGCTGGCCCAGGAGCCGGTCTCGCTGCACGCCCCGGTCGGCGAGGAGGACGACGTCGCGCTCGGCGACCTGATCGAGGACGGCGACGCCGCCAGCCCGGTCGAGTCGGCCGCGTTCCTGCTGCTGCGCGAGCACCTGGAGGCGGTGCTCTCCACCCTCGGCGAGCGCGAACGCAAGGTGGTCCAGCTCCGCTACGGCCTGGTCGACGGCCGCCCCCGCACCCTGGAGGAGATCGGCCGGATCTTCGGCGTGACCCGGGAACGGATCCGCCAGATCGAGTCCAAGACCCTCAACAAACTCCGCGACCACGCCTTCGCGGACCAACTCCGCGGCTACCTCGACTAGTTCAGCTGGTTCGCAAGTTTGTTCCTGAGGTGAACGGGACAGAACAGGATCGTCCGCAAGTGAAGACGACGGCGTCCCCGGCGAGGCACCCATGTTTCTGATCCCCGAGGTGAGACGGACCGTGGCCGCCGTGGCCCTCACGCTCCTCACGGCGGCCCTCCTGGTCTCGGGCACCACGGCCAAGGCCAGCGGCAGCGGCGGCACCGCCGCCCGCTCCTGGTTCACCTCCTGGTCGGCCGCCCAGCACAGCCTCGCCCCGACCGCCCTCACCGACCAGACGGTCCGCATGGTCACCCACCTCAGCCAGGGCGGCGACGCCGTGCGCGTCCGGGTCCAGAACACCTTCGGCACCACCCCGCTCACCGTCGACGCCGCCACCGCCGCGCTCACCGACGCGAAGAGCGCCGCCACCGAGGGACGTCCGAGCCCGCTCACCTTCGACGGCCGCCGCCGGGTCGTCGTCCCCGCCGGCGGCGAGGTCTGGAGCGACGCCACCCGGCTCACCACCCGCGCGCAGAGCGACGTCGCGGTGTCGCTGTCCGTCTCCGGCACCGTCGTACCCGGCCGGCACGAGACCGCCTTCCGCACCAACTACCTCACCGAGCCCGGCGCGGGCGACCACACCGGTGACACCGACGCCGCCGCCTACACCCGGACCACCGAGTCCACCTACCTGGTCACCGCCGTCGACGTGCACAACCCCCGGCTCAAGGGCACCGTCGTCGGCTACGGCAGCTCGGTGGTCGACGGCATCGGCTCCACCAACTGCGGCAGCGGCTGCACGGAGCTGGGCACCAACCGCCGCTGGACGGACGACCTGGCCCGCCGGATCACCGCCGAACTGCCGCCGGAGGGGCAGCTCGCGATCGCCAACGCCGGCGTCAACGGCACCACCAGCGCGCCGGACTGCCCGAACCTGGCCGACCCGGTCCGCGGCCTGGACGCCGGCGCCCGCCTCGAACGGGACGTCCTGTCCCTGCACGGAGTCACCGGCGTCCTGTACTACTACGGCACCAACGACCTGCCGGCCGGCTGCGCCGCCGAACAGATCCTGGCCAGTTACCGCACCACCTTCCAGCGCCTGCACGCCGCGGGGATCGAGGTGTACGTCACCCCGATCACCCCGCGCCCCGGCTACACCGACCAGCACAACCGGATCCGGCAGACCGTCAACAACGCCGTCACCCAGTGGAACACCTGCGGCGGCACCTGCGACGGCCTGCTCCACTTCGACCAGGTCCTCAAGGACCCGGTGCGGCCGAACAGCATCGACCCGCGCTACGACACCGGCGACGGCATCCACGCCAACATCGCCGGCCAGCAGGCCCTGGCCGACACGGTCTCCCTGTCGATGCTCCGGTCCGCCACGCGCTAATCCACCTCGGCCACCGCCTGCGCGAACTGCGCCTGGTACAGCCGCGCGTACGCCCCGCCCGCCGCCAGCAGCTCGCCGTGCGCGCCCTGCTCCACGATCGACCCGTTCTCCATGACGAGGATGGTGTCCGCGTCCCGGATGGTGGAGAGCCGGTGCGCGATGACGAACGAGGTCCGCCCGTGCGCCAGCTTGGCCATCGCCTTCTGGATCAGCACCTCGGTCCGGGTGTCCACCGACGACGTCGCCTCGTCCAGGACCAGGATCACCGGGTCGGACAGGAACGCCCGCGCGATGGTGATGAGCTGCTTCTCCCCGGCGCTCACGCCGGTGCCCTCGTCGTCGATCACCGTGTCGTAGCCGTCCGGCAGCGTCCGCACGAACCGGTCGGCGTGCGCGGCCCGCGCCGCCTCCTCGATCTCCCCGCGGGTCACCTCGCGCGCGGCGCCGTACGCGATGTTCTCCGCGATGGTGCCGCCGAACAGCCAGGTGTCCTGGAGCACCATCCCGATCCCGGCCCGCAGCTCGTCCCGGGACATCCGCGCGATGTCGACCCCGTCCAGCGTGATCCGCCCGCCGGACACCTCGTAGAACCGCATCAGCAGATTGACCAGGGTCGTCTTGCCGGCCCCGGTCGGTCCGACGATGGCGACCGTGTGCCCCGGCTCCACCGTCAGCGACAGATCCTCGATCAGCGGCTTCTCCGGGTCGTACCGGAACGACACGTGCTCGAGGGCCACCCGCCCGCGCAGCTCGGCCGGCCGCTCCGCCACGGCCGGGTCGGCCGACTGCTCCTCGGCGTCCAGCAGTTCGAAGACCCGCTCGGCGGAGGCGACGCCGGACTGCACCAGGTTGGCCATCGAGGCGACCTGCGTCAGCGGCATCGAGAACTGCCGGGAGTACTGGATGAACGCCTGGACGTCGCCGATGGACAGCGTCCCCGACGCCACCCGCAGCCCGCCGACCACGGCGACCAGCACGTAGTTCAGGTTGGACACGAACATCATCAGCGGCTGCATGACCCCGCTGTTGAACTGCGCCTTGAACCCGGCCTGGTACAGCGCCTCGTTCTGCTCGGCGAACTGCGCCGCCGACTCCTCCTGCCGCCCGAACACCTTCACCAGCGCGTGCCCGGTGTACATCTCCTCGATGTGCGCGTTCAGCGTGCCGGTGGAGCGCCACTGCTGCACGAAGTGCGGCTGCGACCGCTTGCCGACCCGGGTGGCGACGACGAACGACAGCGGCACCGTCACCAGCGCGACCAGCGCCAGGATCCAGGACACGTAGAACATCATCGCGAGCACGCCGATGATGGTCAGCAGCGAGTTGATCAGCTGGCCCATCGACTGCTGGAGGGTCTGCCCGATGTTGTCGATGTCGTTGGTGGCGCGGCTCAGCACCTCGCCGCGCTGGCGCTTGTCGAAGTAGGACAGCGGCAGCCGCGACAGCTTGGTCTGCACGTCCTCGCGCAGCCGGAACATGGTCCGGTTGACCGCCCGGTTGACCAGCCGGGTGGCCACCGCCATCAGCAGCCCGGCGACCAGGAAGGTGCCCAGCGCCAGCAGCAGCACATGTCCGACGGCGGTGAAGTCGATGCCCTCGCCGGGCGTGAAGTCGGTGGAGCGCAGCATGTCGGCGACGCTGCCCTCCCCGCGCTCCCGCATCGACTGGAGCACCTGCTCCTTGGTGGCGCCGGACGGCATCTCCCGCCCGATGATGCCGGCGAACACCAGGTCGGTGGCCTCGCCGAGGATCTTCGGCCCGACCACGTTGAGGCCGACGCTGACCACCAGGCACAGCAGCAGCAGGCCGATCGTCAGCCGCTCCGGCCGGAACTGCCCCACCAGCCGCTTGCCCGAGTTCTTGAAATCCATCGAACGGGTGTCCGGCCCGCCCCCGGCCATCATCCGCCCCGCCGGCCCGGCCATCAGGCAGCCTCCGCTTCCGTGAGCTGGGAGAGCACGATCTCCCGGTAGGTGTCGTTGTCCGCCATCAGCTCGTGGTGCCGTCCGGCGCCGACCACCCGGCCCTCGTCCAGGACGACGATCCGGTCGGCGTCGCGGATCGTCGACACCCGCTGGGCGACGATGACGACGGTCGCCTGCGCGGTCTCCGCGGCGAGCGCGGCGCGCAGCGCGGCGTCGGTGGCGTAGTCCAGGGCGGAGAAGGAGTCGTCGAAGAGGTAGATCTCCGGCCGCTGCACCAGCGTCCGGGCGATCGCCAGCCGCTGCCGCTGCCCGCCGGACACATTGGTCCCGCCCTGCGCGATGGGCGCGTCGAGCCCGCCCTCCAGTCCCGCCACGAACGACTTCGCCTGCGCCACCTCCAACGCGTGCCACAGCTCCTCGTCGGTGGCGTCCGGATTGCCGTACCGCAGATTGGTCGCGACCGTGCCCGCGAACAGATATGGCTTCTGCGGCACCAGCCCGACCGTCTTCGCCAGCACCTTCTGATCGAGGGTCCGTACGTCGGTCCCGTCCACCAGCACCTCCCCGTCGGTGGCGTCGAACAGCCGGGGGACCAGCCCGAGCAGCGTGGACTTGCCGCTGCCGGTCGAGCCGATGACGGCGGTCGTCTCGCCCGGCCGGGCCGCCAGCTGGATGTTCCTCAGCACCGGCTCCTCCGCGCCCGGGTAGCGGAAGCCCGCCCCCCGGATCTCCAGATGCCCGTGCCGGCGCAGCTCGGTGACCGGCGCGAGCGGCGGCACCACACTGCTCTCGGTGCCCAGCACTTCCTCGATCCGCTCGGCGCACACCTCCGCGCGCGGCACCATCATGAACATGAAGGTGGCCATCATCACGGACATCACGATCTGCATCAGATAGGCGAGGAACGCCGTCAGATCACCGATCTGCATCCCGCCGCTGTCGATCCGGTGCGCGCCGAACCAGACCACCGCGATCGACGACAGGTTCACGGTCGTCATGACCACCGGGAACATCAGCGCCAGCAGATTCCCGGTGCCCAGCGCCACCTCGGTCAGCTCGCTGTTCGCCTTCCGGAACCGCCGCTGCTCGTACTCGTCCCGCACGAACGCGCGAATGACCCGGTTGCCGGTGATCTGCTCCCGCAGCACCCGGTTCACGGTGTCAAGGCGCACCTGCATCGAACGGAACAGCGGCCGCAGCCGCCGCACGATCAGCGTGACGCAGATCACCAGCACCGGCACCACCGCGACCAGCACCCCGGACAGCGGCACGTCCAGACCCAGCGCCAGCACCACACCGCCCACGCACATGATGGGCGCCGACACCATCAGCGTGAACGTCATCAGGGCCAGCATCTGGACCTGCTGCACGTCATTGGTGGTCCGGGTGATCAGCGACGGCGCGCCGAAGTGCGCGACCTCCCGGGCCGAGAAGGTCTGCACCCGGTCGAAGACGGCACCGCGCACGTCCCGGCCGAGCGCGGCGGCGGTCCGCGCGCCGTAGTAGACGGCCCCGATGTTGCACACGACCTGCACCAGCGAGATGCCGATCATCAGGGCGCCGTAGCTCAGGATGTAGCCGGTGTCCCCGTTGACGACACCGTGGTCGATGATGTCGGCGTTCAGGGTCGGCAGGTAGAGGGTGGCGCAGGTCTGCAGGAACTGGAGCGCCACCAGCAGCACGATGGATTTCTTGTAGGGCCTGAGATAGGTCCGCAGCAGTCGTATGAGCACGCTCGGTCTCTCGGAGTGGGCGGGAGGGGCGATTGGCTGCCCCTGGCCCCTATCGTCGGACACCGCCCCCGTGTTACCCCAACCGATTAACCCAACAGGACCTCTTAACGAGTTCTCACCCGCGGAACGCGCCAGGGTGCGTCTGTTCCCGTACGGACACGTACTGCTGACGCACCGCCTGGCCCACCGCCAGCTCCTCACCCGGCTCCAGCACCTGGGCGACCGCGCCCTGCCAGGCCGGGGGAGTGCGCGGGTCCAGTGCCCCCTGCGAGGCCCCCAGCGCCCAGGCGGCCTGCCGCGCCGCCCCGATCGCCCCGTAGTCGGCCGGCTGCGGTACGACGACCTGGACGCCGAACAGCGCGGGCGCCGCCGCCTGCACGGCCGGCAACTCGGCGGCCGGCCCCAGCAGGAAGATCCGCCGTACGTCGACCCCCCGGCCGCGCAGCACGTCCAGCGCGTCGGCGAGCCCGCACAGCATCCCCTCGAACGCGGCCCGCGCCAGATGCTCCGGCCGCATCGACTCCCGCCTCAGCCCCGCCAGCGTCCCCGCGGTGTGCGGCAGCTGCGGCGTGCGCTCCCCTTCCAGATAGGGCAGCAGCACCAGCCCGTGCGCCCCCGGCGTCGACTTCATCGCCAGCTCGGACAGCCCCTCCAGATCCGGCACCCCGAGCAGCTCGGCGGCCCCGCGCAGGGTCCGTACGGCGTTCAGGGTCGTGACCACCGGCAGCTGCATACCGGTGGCGTCCGCGAGCGCGGTGATCATCCCGGACGGTTCGACCAGCGGCTCGGAGTGCACCGCCATCACCGACCCCGAGGCGCCCAGCGACACCACCGCGTCCCCCAGCCCGATCCCGAGCCCGAACGCGGCGGCCTGCGTCTGTCCGGTCCCGGCGGAGATGAGCAGCCCCTCCGGCGTGGTCCCGGCCGCGTCGGCCGGCCCGATCACCTCCGGCAGCATCGCGTGATGCCCGAGCGCCAACTCGACAAGATCCGGCCGGTACCCGCCACTCGCCGCCGACCAGTACCCGGTCCCGGACGCCCCGCCCCGATCGGTCGTCCGCCGCACCGGCCGCCCGAGCAGCTGCCACACCAGCCAGTCGTGCGCCTGGAGCAGTACGGCGGTCCGCGCGGCGTTCTCCGGCTCGCTGCGGGCCAGCCAGCGCAGCTTGGTCACCGGCTGCGCGGCCCCCGGCACACAGCCCACGGCCTGCGCCCACGCCTCCCGCCCGCCGAGCGCGTCCACCAGGTCCGCCCCGGCGACCTGCGCCCGCTTGTCCCCGCCGACCATCGCGGGCCGCACGGTGTTCCCCTGCGCGTCCAGCGGCACCACGGCGTTGGCCTGCGCCGACACGCCGATCGCCTGCACCCCTTCCAGCAGCCCCCCGCCGGCCGCCTCCCCCAGGGACAGCAGCCACGCCTGCGGATCGACGTCGGACGGACGGCCCCCACCCTCGGGACCGTCCACCGGATGCGGCGCGTACCCCTGCCTGAGTACGGCTCCCGTGTCCGCGTCGCAGACGACGATACGAGTGAAATCGGGTGAACTGTCCAACCCGGCGACTATCCCCATGACCGAAATTCTGCCGTATCGCTGCGCTCGTTCAGGCGCCGGGAGTCACGGGAGCGGGTGTGAGCGGCACCACCCTCACGTGTTGCTGCTGCCCCAGTCGTCCCCGCCACCGCCCGCACTCCGCTCCCGCAGCGACTTCACCCGCTGCGCCACCGAGTCCGGCACCCGGTCCCCGACCTTGTCGCTGACCACGTGGTACGCCTTGTCCGCGAACTGCCGGCCCTGCTGCGCGGCCGACTCCGCGGTGTTGCGCACCGCCGGATTCTGCGAGACCTGGCGAGCGGCCTTCTTCAACTGCTCGTAACGCTCCCGTCCCGCCTTCGTGCCCAGTACGTACCCCACGGCGAGTCCGACGACGAACGTGAGCCGGTAACGCATGACGGCCATCCTTCCTTTGCCTTCTGTCTGCGGTGCCGGGGAGGACCGATTGGCGGAGCACCCCCCTGCTTGCGCTAATGTATGTGTCGCAGCGAGCGCGCGCCCCCTGGCGGATACCCAGGGAGCTACGTTCGATGCGACGAGGCGATCCTCGGTAGCTCAATTGGCAGAGCAGCCGGCTGTTAACCGGCAGGTTACTGGTTCGAGTCCAGTCCGGGGAGCTTCGATCTTCCGTAGCTCAATTGGCAGAGCAGCCGGCTGTTAACCGGCAGGTTACTGGTTCGAGTCCAGTCGGGAGAGCTTGCTGAACGAGGACCCCACGGGGTCCTTTTTCACGTCCGCGGACAGTCCGTTTCCTGGCCCGGGAACCGCACGGGCCGCACCGGAGTCCTCAAGGTCATGAGGCCGCAGCGGGAAGCCGACCACCCGGAGCAGGAGATCGTATGAGCGGCTATGCTGCGGCAGACGGCGCGCACACGTGTACGCGACACGCCGCTATGGGGCGGTAGCTCAGCCGGTTAGAGCAGCGGACTCATAATCCGCCGGCCGTGGGTTCGAGTCCCACCCGCCCCACCATCGGTTTCCTTGCGGAAACGTTCTGACCTGCGGAAACGCGAGTCCTGGATGGCGGGCGGTATGCAGCGACCGCTGCTTCGGGAGAATCCAGGACGGCGCTTGCGTGGCTGTGACCTGCGGATTCGTTTTTGCGTGCCGTGAGAGCGTCATGGAGCGGTCCCACGGCTGATGAGTGACTGCCCTTTGCCGTTGCTGATCGTGTGGGCGCCGCTGAGGGCTTCCCTGCTTCAAGTCAGTCAGGCTGTTATCGCCCTCCAGGAGGAGGGTCCCGCGCTGGGCCGGCCCTTGGTGGACATGATCGAGGGCTCGGCACTGCCCAGCCTCAAGGAACGTGGCCCTGGTTCGGCGAGGGCCACGGAGGTGCGCTTGTTGTTTGGTGTTCGACCGGATCGCCGTGTGCGCTGGCGGGTGCGGGGAGTGACGGGGTCGGAGTCGTTCCCGGCCAGGCGGGGGCCATCCCTGGCCGGTGACCACGCCGTACGTGCGCATCCAGTCGTCCAGTTGCAGCGTGGTCTCCCAAGCGGCCCGGCTCATACCCTGCTCCAGGGCCGCGGTGCCGTGGTCGTGGAGCCGAATGCGGATGTCGGGGGCGAGGAACGGGGCGAGCGAGCTGGTGCCGCTCAGAACGAGGTCGGCGAGACGTTCGCGCAGGGTGCGGTTGTAGGCGTCGGTGCGAATGGAGGGGTAGGGGGTCTTGACCCGCTGGGCGACCGCTTCAGGGAGGAGGTCTCTCATCGCGGCGCGGAGCAAGCTTCTCACGGCCGTCGAGGCTCTTCATCCCCCCGGGGATGTTGAAGGTGTACTCGATCAGGCGATGGTCGGCGAACGGCACCCGGACCTCCAGGCCGCAAGCCATGCTCATGCGGCATGCGGTCCTTGCGGTCGAAAAGGACCTGGGTGTGGCGGGTGAGGGCGAGATGGGTGACTGCCGGTGATCGCCGCGTGGAAGGCCGCACACCCCTCAGTCAGCGGCCACCCGGGCCGGTACGAGATGCGGGAGATCGTCAACGCGCTCCTCCACCAGGGCCGCACCGGCTGCCAGTGGGACCTGCTTCCGCACGACCTGCCGCGCCGGCGGGTGCGGGAGAAGGCGCGGCGGAAAGCGGACCCGAGCCTGGTAGTGCTCGACACCCAGAGCGTGCACGCGGCGGCCGGGGTGCCCGCGGGGCCGACGGAGCGTGACGCGGCAAAAAAGTACCGGGCCGCAAGCGCGGCCTGGCCGTTGACGTGTTGGGGCTGGTGATCGCGGTAGTCGTAGCTGCCGCGTCCGTGCACGACAACGCCGCCGGCATCGCGCTGCTGGACAAGGTCACAGCCGACACCGACACCGTACAGAAGGCCCTGGACAGCTCAGCCGGCGGCCGGAGCGGTTGAGGAGAACTGCCGGGTCGCGTCGGCGTCCGGCCAGGGAGTCCGCTCGTTCAGCGACCGCTCGAGTACCGAGGCGGCCCGTCAGCAGTCTGTCAGCTCACCGGTCCTGACGGGCGTACCGGCCGGGAGCCGATCCGGTAACGCGGGAAAACGCGGTGCTGAAGGCAGTGGTCGAGCCGTAACCGATCTCACGGGCGATCTCGGCGATCGACTGATCCCCCTGTCGCAGAGCGCGTTTGGCCATGGCCATCCGCCAGGACAGCAGGTACTCGATCGGCGTCAGGCCCACACGCCGGACGAACCGCTCGGCCAGGACCGATCGTGAGACCCGTGCCTCGGCCGCCAGCGTCGCCACCGTCCAGTGCCGGGCGGCGTTCGCGTGGATCGCGTGCAGGGCAGCCGCCACCGGGGGGTCGCCCAAGCCGGCCAGAAGGCCGGCCGGAGGCTGCTCCAGCGTCGCTGGAGCGCTGCGCAGCGTCTCCACCAGCATCACCTCGACGAGCCGGGTCAGCACCAGCGACGCACCGGGCCGGTCCGCGCCGGCCTCGTCGCCGATCAGCTCGAGCAGGCGCGCGATCCGCCCGGCGCCGTCAGTGTCCGCCCGCAGGTGGACCACGGTCGGCAGCAGGTCCAGCAGGAGATCGGCGTTTTCCGGCTTGATCGCGAAGTGCCCGGCGAGCAACTGCACTGCTGTCCCTCCTTCGCTGCCCAGTCTCAGGTGGTTGTCCTGGGTGCCGGCCAGTGCCCGTTCCCCGTCGACGACGTCCCCGCCGGTGTCCTCGCCGATGTCACTGCTGAAGGTGAAGGCGGGTGGGCCCGACAGAAGCAGGAAGTCTCCCTTCGCGAGCCGGACCGGGGCTCCCTCGCACTGCAGCCAGCAGTGGCCGGCGGTAACCACACCGAAGTTGACGTCGGGGTTAGCTGCGAACCGCAGCGCCCACCGCCCAGAACCCTCGATCTGTTTCCAGAGGACGACGCGCGGGTGCAGCAGACCGATCACATCGGTCAGTGGATCGGTCATTCGGACCCTCGCTAACTAATAGAAGAGTTTCAATAATAGACAGTCCGGGTCGATGGCGTCGAGACTCGATACATGAGCACACAGACCCGCAAGACCGTCCTGATCACCGGCAGCTCGTCGGGGCTCGGCAAGGCCACGGCCGCGCTCTTCCTGGACCGGGGGTGGAACGTCGTCGCGACGGCCCGCCGCCCGGCGCCGAAGGGCCCCCTCGGCCCGGACACCGAGCACCTGCTGACCTGCGCGCTGGACATCACCGACCCGGACTCGATCCAGACCGCCCTCCGGGACACCCTGGTCCGCTTCGGCCGGCTCGACTGCGTCGTCAACAACGCCGGCGCCGGGCTATTCTCCGTCTTCGAGTCCACCCCGATGGCCGCCGTCCGGGCGCTGTTCGAGACCAACGTCTTCGGGATGATGCAGGTGACGCAGGCCGCCCTGCCGATCCTCGCGGCCCAGGGCAGCGGGTGCCTGATCACGATCAGCTCCGGAGCCGCGATCGTCCCCGAGCCGCTGCTGTCGGTGTACAGCGCCACCAAGTTCGCCGTCGAAGGCTTCACTGAATCCTTGCGCTACGAGGCAGCTGCGCGCGGGGTCTCGGTCAAGCTCATCGAGCCCGGGCTGGTGCGGGGAACCAACTTCCTGGCCCGCACCGCCGAGAGCGCTCAGGCCGTCCCCGTCGCCACCGGCTACGAAACGCTCGTGCAGCAGGTGATGGGCGCGTTCGAGCAGGAGTGGCCCTACCGGCTCGCGACCCCTCAGACGGTGGCCGAAGCCGTCGTCACTGCGGCCGGCGACGACAGCACGCAGCTTCGGTACCTGGTCGGCGAAGACGTCGAGACCTCCGCCCGGGTGCGGCGCGAGACCTCCGAGAAGGACTACAACGACTGGGCCCTGGCCCGCGTCGGCGGTCAGTGAGGTCACCGGTCGTCCGCCCCTGCACCCCTAGGAGAAACAATCACGAACACAGAGATCGAGTTCCCTTCGTACGAGGGCGCCCTCACGTCGCTCGGTGATCAGCATCAGTGGCACCAGGGCCTCGACGGTGAAGTACGTGCCGGAGGTCAGCCCTCGCAGCAGTACGGCCGTCGGCAGTCCCGGGGCGCCGCGCCAGGTGCCCCTGGGCAGCAGGCGCGGCGCGAACAGGACCAGGAGGGCGACGCCGGCGAGGACGAAGGGGAGGTGGTGGGCGTCCCACTCCGACACGCCGTACTGGCCGAGGGCCGCGCCCGCGCTGAGCAGCGCCGCGATCAGCAGGGGCGGCCGGGCGGCGCGCTCCTCGGCGGGCGGTGCGTCGGCGGGTGCCTTTTCGTCGCCGGCCGTACTTCGTGCGGCGGCACCGCGCAGGACCACCACCAGTGCGAGCGTCGGGAGCGCGGTCAGCGCGGCCAGCCCGTAGAAGACCGTGCGCCATGACCACGCCTCGGCGACCGCGCCGGCCATCAGCGGTCCGACCAGGGACGGGATGACCCAGCTGGTGCTCATCATCGCGAGCATCCGGGGCCGCAGGCGCTCCGGGTAGGACTGGCCGATCGCGGTGGTCACCGACACGGCGACCATGCCCGCCGCGAGACCGTCCAGGAACCGGCCGGCCGCCAGCTGCCAGACGGACATGCTGGACGCCGAGACGAGCAGCGTCGCCACCGACAGGACCATGCCGAGGGCCAGTGGGCGGCCCGCCCCGGACCGGTCGGCCCAGTGCCCGCCGACGACTCCGCCGAACAGGCTGGCGGCGACGAAGCAGCCTGCGACCAGGGGGGAGAGGGACACCCCGTCCTGTTCCTGGGCGGCCGTCGGCAGGGTGGGCGCCACGGCCGGCGCGGCGAACCCGGTGACGAACATGACCACGGTGAACGTCATGGTCGCGGTGGCGTACCGCGGGGAGAAGAGGCCCGGCTGCGCGCTCTCCCGTTCTTCGCCCACGGCCTGCCGCTGTCCGGTCTCAGGCATCGTTCCCCCGCCGTGGTACGCCGGTCACGGCGGGGATGTCCTCGCCGTCCCACCACGCACCGGACAGGGCGTCCTTCGGCCGCGTCGACAGCGCGTCCTCCGCGCATTCCGCCGCGCCCGCACCCCGGTACACGGCCGCCGAGCTCACATGGAGCTCTCGTGCGCTTGTCTGCATGGCTTATACCAAGACGAAGAAACGCCGGCGGGCGCCCTCGACCCGCGGCTCACGCTCGCCAGGCAGGCCCTCGTCGCGAACCCGGGTGCCGAGAACGCCGACCTCATCGAGGCTGTCCAGGCCCGGACGGAGAAGTGAGTGACCGTGCCCGCTGCCCGCGCTGCGCCGGCCCGCTCTCGGTTGACCACCGACCGCGCCGTATTCGTCTGCACTGTGTGCGGCACCGACGAGACCGTTCGCGAAGCCACCGGGCAGACACCTGGGCCCTTCGGTGATCTCGGGGTGGAATATCGTCCAGCGCACCCCCGGGACCAAGGGCTTCACTCCGATCCCGAAACGGTGGGCAGTTGAGCGGACCTACAGCTGGCTGGCGGAGTCCACCGCGAGTGCCCCGGACTCCGCTTTCCTGGCCATCAAGATCCAAGTCTCTCCGGTGTCCGAATCCGGGGTCAGGGCCCGGGGCGGTTCACCGCCATGGCCGGACGAGTCGCGGGCGGGTTCGGTGCAGTGGATCGTGACTGGTCCCCTTGCCGTCGACAAGGAGCTCGACGAGTCCCGGGGGGCCGCCATGAATCCTCACGGTCACCGAGTGGTCTCCGGCATCAAGGTGGAACCTCTACTCACATCGTGCCTCCGGTCCGGCGCTGCCCGCTTGGCATGCTCCCCGGGGCGCAATGCTGGACACTCCTGTATGAGCCGGTGCATTTCCCTCGGGTCGTAGTGAGGTGTTCGTCGTGCTTGAGGTCCCGCTCTGGTTGTGGGGGGCGTTCGCCGTGACGGTGGTCGTTTCGCTGGCGGTAGATCTGCTGTCCCACCGCACCGCGCATGTCATCCACTTCAAGGAGGCAGCCGCCTGGAGCGGCCTGTGGGTGAGCCTGGCCCTGATTTTCGGCGCGGTTGTCTTCCTCGTCCTCGGCACCACTGCGGGGACCGAGTACACGACAGCCTGGTTGCTGGAGAAGAGTCTGTCGGTCGACAATCTGTTCGTCTTTGCCGTGATCTTCGCCTACTTCAAGGTGCCCCGCGCCTACCAGCACCGTGTGCTGTTCTTCGGCGTCATCGGCGCGCTCATCTTCCGCGGGATCTTCCTCTCTCTCGGCGTGGCCGTGGTCAGTCGTTTCACGGCGGTGCTGTTCGTCTTCGCGGCGGTGCTCTTCTACAGCGCTTACAAGCTCCTCAAGGATGAGGAGGAGAGTTTTGACCCGGGCGGGAGTTTCGCGGTGCGGATGCTCCGCAAGATCGTCCCAGTGCGGGACGAGTACGCCGGGGCGAAGTTCTTCGTCAAAGAAGCCGGCAAGAGGATGGCGACTCCGCTGCTCGCGGTGGTCGCGGCTATCGAGGCCGCCGACCTTGTCTTCGCTGTCGACAGCGTTCCCGCCGTCCTTGCGGTCAGCGACGATGCCTTCATCGTCTACACCAGCAACGCGTTCGCCATCCTCGGCCTGCGGGCCCTCTACTTCATGCTCGCCGGCCTTCTGGACCGCTTCCACTACCTGAGCAAGGGCCTGGCGATCATCCTCGCCTTCATCGGTGTGAAGCTCATCCTCCAGGCATCCCACAAGATGATCAGCCCTGACATCCCGGAAATTCCTTCACTGATCAGCCTCGCAGTCATCGTCGTCGTCCTGGCGGGTTCCGTGGTGCTCAGCCTCAGAAGGCCCGCCCCGGCAGGTGCTGGGGAAGGGGCTGACACGCAGGAGGCTGGCTCTGCGACCGCCGAGGAGCCCAGTTCTCCGGCTGTGCCTGAACCCCCTACAGGTCCACCAGACAGGGATCCGGGTCCTTGAGCCCTCCAAGTTCTCGGCGAGCAGGCAGGGCGGTGGCAGGGCACTTTCCCATGGAACAAAACAGGGATATCGTAAATACATGACAAAGAATAGTAAAAGGGTCGAAGCGTACGCCTGCCCGACCTGCAAGCAATCTGTGCCGGTAGCAGTCCATCGCCACAAGACCCTCGGCATCTTCGTTCCCGTGTGGGGCCGGGGTGCCTGCCAGAATCGCGACTGCCCCGACTTTCGGTTGGACCCCAGTCACAAGCACTCCCCGGCCCAGTAACTGATCGGCAGTGCGGTGATGGGCTGCCGGCCTGCGCACCAGGGTCCTTGAGCGCGCGGTCGGCTCAGCTGCTGACTGCCGGCAGCGTGGCCTCAGCGTCACGGAACCGGGGAGGAGTTGCCCTCTGTCAGTGGCTCAGGCCAACATCCGGGCAGGGCGGTGATCACACGCGAATAGCCGGACGCCATCACCAGCACCGGGGGCCGGCCCGTCTGCCCGTAGCCCAGCGGGATGTGGGTCTCCCGCAGGAGCTCACGGATCCGCACCTCGACCGCGTCGACCACCGAGCCCTTGGCCGGCCGCTCGTACTTCTGCGGCCGATCGTTCGCCAGGGCCCGTTTCACGGTCTTCTCCGAGCTGCCCAGATGTCGCGTGATCGCCCGGATCGGCATCTGCTCAGCCCGGTGCAGCCGCCGGATCTCTGCCCAGTCCTCGTCAGCATGCAGACGTCGTCGAGAGTCGTTCGGCTCCCCGCGCCCGCCGCCAGCCGCTTCCCGCGTTCGCGGGGACGCCGGCGTGCGGTCGCCCCGGGTGGAAGCGGGATCGAGCGGCATGCAGGCGGATGGAAACGGATGGGTATGTCCGAGATCCCGGAGAAACCGCAGATGTGCGATTCCGCGGCTGCTTTGCTTCCCGGCAATGTTGGTGATGTATCGTGGTTATGTACATCATGGACTCATGGTAAGGGTGGCCGGCATGTCTGTTACCCAGGTTGATCTCGATGACGAGGCGCTGGCCGAGGCGATGCGGCTCATGGGTGTCTCGACGAAGAAGGAGACGGTCAACGGGGCTCTGCGGGACTACGTGGCGCGCGTCAAGCGGCTAGAGGCTGCCGAAAAGCTGGCCGCGCGGGGTGAACGGGGCGAGTTCGAGGCTGCGGCTGCGGCGCACGCAGCCGCCAAGCGTGCCCGGCGGGCAGCCTTCGAGTGATCACGTACCTCCTCGATACGTCCGCCCTGTGGCATCTCTTTCGTACGCCGGGGGCCTTGCGGCCTTGGGAAGGGCACATCGCCGCCGGCGTGTTCCATATCTGCGAGCCCACGAGGGCGGAGTTCCTCTACTCGGCCACCAGCCCGGCCCATCGGGACGAGTTGGCCGAAGAGCTGGACGATCTCTGCCACCTCTCGCCGGTTCCCAAGAGTGCGTGGCGCTGGGTCGATACCGCGCAGTACAAGCTCACCCAGCGAGCGCGGCACCGTGCCGCCGGAGCCATCGACCTCCTGGTGTGTGCGACAGCGGTCCATCACGGTCACACGGTGCTCCACGTGGACAACGACTTCGCCACGGTGGCGGCGGCCCTCAAGGAAGTGCAGCAGCGGGACGTACGCGCCTGACTGGCGGAGTGCGACGGACGCTCCCATCAGTGAACCGGCCGGGTCGGCACTGCCCGGCCACAAGTGGGGGAGCGGTGGGCGCGGGCGTTCACGCGTTCAGGCGGGCGAGCGGGAGGATGACGCGCTCGGTGATGTTCTCGGGCCAGGGATAGGACGGGGCGACGACCCGTTGGTGGGCGAGTCCGTGCAGGCCCACCCAGAGCGCGGTCGCGTCGGCGGTCGCGTCGTCGCTCGTGGTCAGGCCCGCGGCCACGCAGGCACCGAGGGCCTGCACCAGGATCAGCATGGACGGTGCGCCGAGCATGACGAGGTCGGTTTCGGTCAGCGAGTTGTCCCCGAGGGCCGGTGTCCACAGGCCGCCGAACATCGTGCGGTAGCGCTGCGGGTGGCGCGCGGCCAGGTCGAGGTAGGTCTCGCAGACGGCCAGCAGCCGGCGCCGGGGATCGTCGCCGGCCTGCTCCACGGCCGTGGCCAGCCGGCGTTCCAGTCCGGTGAACTCCCTGCGGACGACGGCCAGCATGATGGCCGGCTGGTCCGGGAAGTGCGGGTAGATCGACGGGGTGGCGATACCGGCCCGGCGGGCCACCGACCGCAGGGTGACGACGTGCTGGTCGCCGCTCTCGTCGAGCAGCGCCGCCGCCGCGTCAATGATCTCGTCCCGCAGCTTGCCGCCCTCGCCCCGGCGGTTACGGGTGCGGACCCGGGTCTGCTTCGCCGGGACCGCCGCTGCCGCTGATCCGGTTTCCTTCACTTCGCTCACCTTCAGTCATGAGGGGGCCGGGGTGCCCGGCCCTTGGCGGGCCAGGAGCCCCGGCCCCTGTTCTCGCGGCCGGCCGAACCGGTCGACGCGGACTGCTCGGGTCGGTTCAGCGGCGGCGCAGGCGGCGGTGTTCGAGGACGGTGGCGAGGGCGTAGGCGCCGCCGCCGGCGAGGGTGAGGACCCAGTAGAAGCCCGGGTTGCCGAGGAGGAGGGCGGCGGTGGAGGTGAGGGCGAGCCAGGTGCCGAGGGCGTAGTGCAGCGTGTTGCGGCGGACGGCGCCCTCGGCGACGTAGATGAGGCCGACGACGAGGCCGGAGCCGGTGGGCCACAGGAGGGTCTGCACGTCGGGGTGGTCGACGGTGGCGCCGAGGCCGGTGATGGCGAGGAAGAGCGCGGCGAACGCGGTGACCCAGAGGGCGCCGAGGAGCTGGGCGGTGCGCAGCGTGCCGGGGTCGGTGGTGGCGCGCTGGGCCCGCAGGGCGGCGCGGGTGGCCTGCACGGTGCCGACGGCCAGGCCGGTGCCGAGCAGGGCCATCGGCAGCCAGCCGGGGAGGTCGAGGAGGGGGGTGTCGCCCTTGGAGAGGGCGGCGGAGCCGTGGCCGAGGAGGTAGGCGAGGCCGAAGCTGACGTAGGTGCCGAGGTTGTCGACGTCGCCGGTCGTGGCGGGAGCCGGGGCGGTGCGGCCGGCGGGGGCCGGGGTGCGGGGGGCGAGGGCGGTGGCGGTGGTGAGGGACATGACGGGTGCCTCCGGGGCGAGTGGGTGGAGCGGGACGGTGGGGTGGGGCGCGGGTGCGTGGTGCCGGAGTGGCGGGAAGGGGAGGGGAGCGGGAGGGCCTCGGCGGCCGTGTCCCGGAGGTCACGTCCCGGGGACGATGACGACCTTGCCGGCGACGGTGCGGGACTCGGCGAGGCGGAGCGCTTCGACGGTGTCGGCCAGGGAGAACTCGGCGGCGATCTGCGGGACGACGCTGCCGTCGGCGACCAGGCGCAGGACCTGGGTGAGGTCCTCGGTCATGCGCTGCTGCCAGGTCTTCTGGCAGCGGCGCTTGCCGGCCCAGAGGTTGTAGAAGTGGGCGCTCTTGCCGTTGGGCAGGGCGTTCCAGGCGCTCAGGCGGGCGAAGAGCTTGAGGACCGGGAGCTGGGAGTTGCCCTCCTCGTCCTTGGAGGCGGCGGTGCCGTAGGAGACGAGGGTGCCGCCGCGGCGCAGGAGCTGCCAGGAGTCCTCGATGGCCGCGCCGCCGACGTGGTCGAAGACCGCGTCCACGCCCTCGGGGGCGGCCTCGCGGATGCGGGCGTACAGGTCGGGGTCGCGGTAGTCGACGGGGGTGACGCCCAGTTTCCGCAGGCTGTCGTGGTGGCGGGGGGAGGCGGTGCCGATGACGGTGAGGCCGGCGTGCCGGGCGAGCTGGACCAGGGTGGAGCCGACGCCGCCGTTGGCGCCGAGGACCACGACGGTCTGGCCGGCGCGGACCTTGGCGGTGCGGTGGAGCAGCTGCCAGGCGGTGACGCCGTTGACGATGACCGTCTCGGCGGCCGCGGCGTCGATGCCCTCGGGGACGGGCATCAGGTCGGCGGCGTCGACGATCAGGTGGCTGGCCCAGGCGCCGGTCTTGGTGATCGCGGCGAACCGGCGTCCGGTCAGCGCGGTGTCGGTCTCCGGGCCGGTGGCGGTGACGGTGCCGACGAGGTCGTAGCCGGGGACGAAGGGGAACGGCGGCTGGTCGTAGTACTTGCCCCGGCGCATCTGCTGCTCGGCGAAGCACACGCCGGTGGCCTCCATCCGCAGGACGACCTGGCCCTTGCCCGGCGCGGGCAGCTCGTGGACGCGCAGCTCCAGGCCCTCGGGCTCGACCTTGCCCGGCAGGACGATCTCGGTCGCGGTGACGGTGGCCGTGGTGGTGTTCATGATGCGCTCCCCTGGTTGTTCGGTGGCGGCTGAGCGGGCGTCCGCTCTGTGCTTACGGATGTAAAGCTACGCCTGTTAGTTCTAAGGATGCAAGGGGGTGCGGCAATAAACTTACGACTGTTAGTTCGAGGGGACGGGAACCCGGTGAGGGAGGCGGACGAACGACGCGGTATCGGCGCCGAAAGTCGTGGTCAGGGTGGTCAAGGGGCCCCGGGTCACGGAACTGTCCCAACGCGCGCCGCGCGCGCGAACTGCCCCGACCGGTGGCCGGAACCGGGGAATCGGCGGCCTTCCCGGTGCCGGGCCGCGGCGTGCCGGGCGCGCGTGTGTAACGGCGGTGTACGGAGCCGTGGTGCGGCGGAACGGGTCGCCGGGCGGGCCTGTCTTGGTGATCAGAAACGCTCGCTCGTACCGGCTCCGGCCGGGCGGGCCGGCACTACCACCGGGACTGAGGAAGTAACGATGCGCCTTCGCAAGCTCACCTTCGCCGCCCTGGCCGTCGCCGCGGGTCTCTCGCTCACGGCCTGCAACGGCGACGACGGCACGGCACAGGGCGACGGGACGTCCGTGTCCACCGCGTCCTCCGGCTCCTCCGACTCCGCCGTGTCCGGTACGTCCGGCTCCTCCGCCGCCACGGGGACGGGCACGGGCACGGGCACGGACACCGGCACCGACGCCGGGAGCGGCAAGTGCCGTACCGACGAACTGGAGGTCACCGCGTCGGACACCACCATCACCGGCGACGAGGAGGGCTCGGTCGCGGTCACCTTCCAGAACGGCGGTGGCCGGGACTGCTCCCTGACCGGATACGCGGGCGTCGACCTGAAGACCAACGCGGGCGAGCTGTCCGCCGGGCGCAGCGGCCAGGACACCGACCCCGTGGTCCTCAAGGACGGTGAGTCGGTGTCCTTCGGCGTCACCTACCCGCGCAACGACTCGGGCGGCTCCGGCGTCAGCATCACCGGCCTGGTGGTGACCCCGCCGAACGAGACCAAGTCGGTCACCCTCGACTGGCCGGGCGCCGGCACCCTGCCCGTCACCGACGGCACCGGCTCCTCCGTCACGGTCGGCCCGATGGGCAGCGCGGGCCAGGGCGGCGCGAGCTGACCGCACGATCCGGCGGGCCGCTCGACGGGACGTGTCCCGGTGCCGTACATCGCCTGCGCGCGACGGCGCCCGCGCCCTATCGTGACGCCATGAGTGATCACCCGGGACAGCCCGTCGCGCCCATAGAGGCATTCGAACCGCCGTACTACGTAGCTGTCTTCACCACCGTGCGCTCCCCGGAGCAGGACGGCTACCGCGAGACCAACGCGCGCATGGAGGAGCTGGTGCGGGAGGTCCCCGGGTACCTCGGGATGGACCACGCGCAGACTCCCGGCGGGCTGGGCATCACCGTCGGCTACTTCCGCGACGCCGACGCCCTCACCCGGTGGCGGACCGACGCCGAGCACCGGGCGGCGCAGCGGCGCGGGCGGGACCAGTGGTACCAGAGCTACACGCTGCACGTGGCGAAGGTGGAGCGCAGCCACGGGTTCAGCCGGCCGTAGGACCACCCGGGGCCGCCCGCACGGTCACCCGCTTGCCGGAGGTTCTCCCGGGCCGGCCGGTCGTTGGGCCGGGCATGACCAAGAAACTCGTCTGTGTCTCCGTCCTGGCCGCCGCGTTCCTGACGGCCGCCCCCCTCGCCCAGGCCGCACCCGCACCCGGCCCCGACGCCTTGGGCGGGGTCCCCTCGGCGCCGCTGCTGAAGGGGCTGCTCGGCGCGCTGGAGATCGGCCACCCGGCCACCTCCCCGCAGTCGCTGCTGCCGGCGGGCGTCCTCGGCGGCTGACCGGGACCGCTTGCGGCGCACCGGCGGGCCGCCGCGGTCGGGTGCCGCGACGGCCCGTCGCCGTGCCGGGGCGTGCCGGTCCGTGCCGGGGTCTCAGGGGCCGGGCACCTCGGTCCCGCGGTCGTCGTCGTCGCGATCGCCCTCCGCCTGGGACGGCGTGGGGTGCGGCGGGGTCCGGCGCTCGGGGGTGCCCGGTTCGTCGTCGCGTTCGCCCTCGGCCTGCGACGGGGTGGACTGGTCCGGGTTCGACATGGTGCCTCCTGCTGAGCTGACGGGGTCCGGCCGTCGGTCCGGCGGGCCGCTCGCCGAGTACCCCGTACCAGGCCGCGGGCACCTCAGCGGCCGTGCCGCTCCGTCGCCGTGCGGACCGCCGTGCGCAGCGCCGCGCGGACCTTCGGCGGCGGGGCCGGACCGTCGCTGCCGGCGCTCGCGGTGACCGCCTCGGCGACCACCCGCAGCTTGGTGTTGGACAGCTGCGACGCCTCCCGCAGGATGTCCCACGCCTCCTCGGACGTACACGAGTGGACGGCCATCAGCACGCCCCGCGCCTGGTCTATCACCGGCCGGGAGACGATCGCGTGCCGCAGCTGGTCCACCTCCTGCTGGAGGTCGTGCTCCGGGCCGCGCAGCGGATCGTCGGGGTCCAGGCCGGTCAGCTCCAGGGTCCGGCGGGGCTGGCCGCGCCAGTGCCCGGTGGTCACCGGCAGCGACTGCCGGCGGCCGTGGCCGTTGAGGAGGTCCAGGAACTGGAGCCCCGCGGTGTCCATGAACACCACGTGCCGCATGTCCACGTCGATCCGGCCGATCCCGGGCGGCAGCCCGGCCAGCGCCTCGGCCAGCGGGTCCACACAGCCCTGGACCAGCTCGCCCCGGGGGACGAGCAGCGCCCGTTCCTCCTCCGCCCGGCCCTTTGCCCGGCGCTCCACCCGGCACTCGATGACCAGGCCGGCCGGCCTGTCCGTCGAACGCGGTGCCGCTGAGGTCATGTCACCGCCTTGTCGGTCCTCGTCGGCGTCACGAAGTCCTGTCGGTCCTCGTCGGTGTCGCAAGTGCGCCTGCCCGCCGTCCGCGTGAGTACACCCGGGTTCGGGGAATGACGTGGCGGGAGGTGGGTAGGGGCGCGGAGTCCGGGAGTAGGGGAGAACACAGTGGGCACTCAGGGCGAGGCGTCGTCCGCGGCCGCGGGAGCGGCGCCGGGGCTGACGGTCTGCCCGCTGCCCGGGCGCGACGGCGTGCGGGCGGCGGGGGAGATCATGCTGACGACGCGGGGGACATGGCAGCGGGCGTTGGAACAGGCGGTGGGTGAGGGTGGCGACGTGCATGTGGAGATGTCGGGCGTGACATTCGTCGACGTCGACGGGGCGCACACGCTCGCGGACCTGGCCGGCCGGCTTCCGCAGGGGCGGCGGCTGGTGCTGCACCGGCCGCCTGCGACACTGCGACGGGTGCTGGAGATGTTCTGGCCCGACCAGCCGGCGATCGAGGTGTCGATGTCATGAGTGCCGTGACCGAACCGGCCGCCGGCGTCCCGGACCCCGGCGGCTTCATCCACCCCGCGCTCTTCTACCGGGACGACGACGAGTACCTGGCCGGTACCGTCCCCTTCGTCCGCGAGGGCCTGGCCGGCGGCGAGCCGGTCGCCGTCGCGGTCCCCGGCGAGCGGCTCGCGCTGATCCGCGACGCGCTCGGCACCGACGCCGACGCGGTACGGCTGCTGGACATGCGGGAGGCCGGCCGCAACCCCGGCCGGATCATCCCCGGCGTGCTGCGCGCCTTCGCCGACGCCCAGCCGGCCGACCGCCGGGTGCGGATCATCGGCGAGCCGATCTGGGCCGGCCGCAACACCGCCGAGTACCCGGCCTGCGCCCAGCACGAGGCGCTGATCAACGACGCCTTCCAGGGCCGCGCGGCGACCATCCTGTGCCCGTACGACGCCGTACGCCTGGACGCGCGGGTGCTCGCCGACGCGCACGCCACCCACCCCGTCGTCATCCCGGCCGGCTCCCGCGGCGAGTCGGCCAGCGCCGCCTACGACCCGGCCGGGGTCGTCGCCCGCTACAACGAGCCGCTGCCGCCCGCCCCGGACGTGCCGGTCCTGTCCTTCGTGGCCGACTCGCTGCCCGACGCCCGGCACGCGGCCACCGCCGAGGCGGCGCGGCTCGGCCTCACCGGGGTCCGGCTCGACGACCTGGCGCTGGTCACCGCCGAGCTGGCCACCAACAGCGTGGTGCACGGCGGCGGCGCGGGCGTGCTGCGGGTCTGGGCCGAGGACGGGCACGTGGTGTGCGAGGTGCGGGACGGGGGGCGGCTCGCCGACCCGCTGGCCGGCCGCCGGCCCGCCGCCCGCGACCAGCGCGGCGGCCGCGGACTGCTGCTGGTCAACCTGGTGTCGGACCTGGTCCGCACGCACACCGGGCCGGACGGCACGACGGTGCGCTGCTGGTTCGCGGTGTGACCGCGCCCGGCGGAGTCCCGGCTGTCGCCGGGGCGGGGATCGGCTGAGGGGCGGCCGTACCGGGGTCGCTGTCGTCTTCGCGGTGTGGCCTCGCCCGGTGGGGTGTCGGCTGTCCCGCCGGGTGGGGTCCGGCTGTCGCCGGGGCGGGGATCGGCTGAGGGGCGGCCGTACCGGGGTCGCTGTCGTCTTCGCGGTGTGGCCTCGC
>NZ_JBQOUX010000032.1:66534-73249 GCF_052216785.1 Streptomyces sp. JW3
CCGGTGGGGTGTCGGCTGTCCCGCCGGGTGGGGTCCGGCTGTCGCCGGGGTGCGGATCGGCTGAGGGCCGCCGTACTGGAGTCGCTGTCGTCTTCGTGTGGTCCCGCCCGGTGGGGTGTCGGCTGTCCCGCCGGGTGGGGTCCGGCTGTCGCCGGGGTGCGGATCGGCTGAGGGCCGCCGTACTGGAGTCGCTGTCGTCTTCGTGTGGTCCCGCCCGGTGGGGTCCCGGCCGTCACAGGGGCGCGGACCAGTGGAAGGCCGTGGCGGCGGCGCTGTCGTCGGAGACCGTCAGTCGTACGGCGGCCCGGCCGTCCGGGTCGGTCGCCGTCGCGTCGACGCCGATGCGGACCCGGCGTGCCCCCGGCCGGCGCACCGCGTCCGCCAGGGCGGCGCGCAGCGCGTCGACCAGCCGGTCGGCGGTGTCGTCCGGGACCCGGTGGTCGACCGGGCCCGTGAAGTGCGTGGACGGCGGTGCGCCGAGGACCGCGGCGGCGACCGCGGCCTCCCGCAGCACCCGGCCGCGCAGCCCGGCCGGCGGGTCGGCGGGCGGCTGCCGCAGCGCGATGATCGCGGTGCGGACCTCGCCGACGGTGCACCGCAGTTCCTCCACCGCCTCGTCCAGCAGGTCCCCGACCTGCTCGGCGGCCGTGCGGCGGTGGGTGGACTCCAGCATCATGCCGGTGGCGAACAGCCGCTGCACCACCAGGTCGTGCAGGTCACGGGCGATGCGGTCGCGGTCCTCGTAGACCGCGAGGCGGGCCCGGCCGCGGTGCGCGTCGGCCAGCACCAGGGCGAGCGCGGCCTGCGAGGCGAACTGCGTCGCGAGCTGCCGTTCCACGGCGGTGTACGGGCGCTCCCGGCGCCGCCGGGGCAGCGCGAGGGTGCCGATCAGGCGGCCGCCGGCCTCCAGCGGCAGCATCATGCTGGGCCCGTACCGGTGCCGGACCGGGGTCGTCATCCGCGGGTCGGTCGCCGAGTCCTCCAGGAACACCGGCTCCCCGCCCAGCAGTTGGGCCAGCACCGGGCTGCCCGGCGCGATGACGCTGCCGACGATACCGGCCGGGTCGTCCGGCGTGGAGACGGTCACGATCTCCATGCCGCCCGCCTCGGTCGGCTGGAGGATCACCCCGGCCGCGGCGTCCGCGAGCCGCCGGGCCCGCTCGGCGACCGTGGTCAGCGCGTCGCCGGCGTCTTCCCCGGTGAGCAGCGCGGTGGTGACGGCCGCGGCGCCCTCGATCCAGCGCTCGCGCTGCCGGGCCGCCCGGTAGAGCCGGGCGTTGCCGATCGTGATGCCGGCCTGGGTGGCCAGTACCCGCACCACCTGCTCGTCCTCGTCGGTGAACGGCCCGCCGCCCGGCCGCCCGGTCAGCAGCAGGGTGCCGAACTCCTCGTCGCCCACCCGGACCGGGACCCGCAGCACGGGGCCGGTGGCGGCCGGGTCCGGGCCGGCCCGGACACCGGCCGGGCCGGCCGGTCCCGGCTCGACCGTGCGCAGGACGACCGACGCCGCCCCGGTCAGCTCGGCCGCGCCCGCCACCAGGCGGCGCAGGGTGACGCCCGGGTCCAGGTCGGTGCCGAGGCCGAGAACGGCGTCGAGCAGCCGGGTCAGCCGGGAGCCGGGCGGCGGGCCGCTCACGCCGGGGTCAGTCGGCGGTCGGCTGGAGCGACACCGGCTCGACCTTGCCCTCCAGCATGGTGCCCAGCCCCTGTACGGCGCAGATGTCGGGCCGTTCCGCGATGTGCACCGGCATGCCGGTGGCCTGCCGCAGCATCTGGTCGAAGCCGGGCAGCAGGGCGCTGCCGCCGACCATCATGATGCCCCGGTCGGCGAGGTCGGCGACCAGGTCCGGCGGGCAGTCCCGCAGCACCCGGCCGATGCCGTCGAGGACACCGGTCAGCGGCGTCTGGATGGCGTTGCGCACGGCGGCCGTGTCGACCTGCACACTGCGCGCCAGGCCGGTCGCCACGTCCCGGCCGTGGATCTCGGTGCAGGCCGGGCCCTGCGCGGTCAGTCCGTTGCCGGACAGGGCGAGCTGGAGCGGGCGCACGGACTGGCTGGGCAGCACCAGTTCGTGCTGGTGGCGCAGGTGCTGGACGATCGCGGCGTCCACCGCCTCACCGCCGACCGGGATGCGGGCCGCGGTCACGATCGAGCCCAGCGAGAGCACGGCGACCTGGGTGGCGTGCGCCCCGCACACCATGATCATGGTGGCTTCGGGCTGCTCGACCGGGAGTCCGCAGCCGACGGCGGCGGCGATGAGGGTGTCGACCAGTTCCACCCGCCGGGCGCCGAGGCCGACCAGCGTCTCGATGGCGGCCCGCTGGGCCAGCGGGTCGGCGTCGTGCGGGGTGCAGACGGCGGCCCGCAGCCTCGGCTTGCGGCGCAGCGCGCGGCGCACCTTGTCGCCGAGCAGGTGGCGCAGCATGCGCTGGGCCATCTCGATGTCGACGATCGTGCCGCCCGAGACGGGCCGGACGACGCGGATGTAGCCGGGGGTGCGGCCGGTCATCTTCTCCGCGAACTCACCGACCGCGATGAGCGCGCCGGTACGGGTGTTGACGGCGGCGGCGGACGGCTGGTCGACGACCAGCCCGGCGCCCTTGACGTACACGCGGGTCCGCGCCGCCCCGAGATCGACGGCGAAGTGGCAGCGGCGCAGCTGCTCCAGAGTGGCGGTCATGGCGGATCCTCCCGAGAGCACAGACCGTTCGACCGACGGGCGGCCGGCCTCCCTCGCATCGTGCGGGCGGCCCCGGCCGGGCGCCTGCCGGAGGGGGCCGGGCGGGGGGCCGCTGAACGGGGGGTGTCGGTCCGGCCGCCCCGCCGCGCCGCCCCGCTCCACCGCGTCCGGTGACGTGCCGTCAGCGCTGTTCCGCCGCCGTCAGCAGGGCGCGCAGGTCCGGGACCAGCGGGGTACCGGGGTCGGTGGCGCGCAGGGCGTGGCGGACGTGGTCGGTGGGGCAGTGGCCGATGAAGGGCAGGCCGGCGCGGCGGGCCGCGGTCTGTTCGGCGACACAGGAGCCGACCAGCACGCACTCGCCGGGCGCGGCGTCGAGCCTCTCCAGGGCCCGGTGCAGTACGTCCGGGTCCGGCATGAGCCGGCTGAGGCCGTCCGCCCGGCCGTGCACCCCACCGGTCACGGCCGCCAGCAGCTCCCGGCGCCGCAGGTACCCGGAGACCGGGGCCGCCGCCCGGTCGGTCACCACGGCGACCGGCACCTCGCGCACGTGCAGCGCCCGGATCAGCCGGCCGGCCAGCGGGGTCGCCCGCGCGGTGCGCGCCGCCCGCTCCTCGTGCCGGGCCAGCCGCTGCCGTACCTCGGCGTCGACCCGGTGCCCGGCCAGCGCCCGGACGAAGTCCAGCGTCCCGGCGTACCCCTGCGCCCGTGCTCCGTCGTCCCCGGGCAGCGGCGGCACCCCGGACAGCGCCGCCCGCGGATCGCGGTCGTCGACGACCAGCCGCGCGATGTCCAGCAGCACCTCGCGCTCCGCGCCCGGCCGGTACAGCCGCGCCAGTACGTCGTCGAAGCCGAGCAGCACACAGCGGGCGCCGGTGATCAGCGACTCCGGTACGGACCCGGCGCGGCGTCCGCCGCCCGCGGTCACCGGCGGCTCGAACAGCGGCTCGAACTCGGGCTCCGGCTCGGGCTCGTCCCGGTCCTCCTCCCGCCGCTCCGGGTCGAACGGCGGGAAACCGACCGGCGTCTCCGGTGCCGTCTCCGTCTCCGGCTCCGACTCCGACTCCGGTTCAGCGGCGGCCGTCCCCTCCGTCAGCAGCGGTGTCCACGGGTCGTCCTCGGTCGGGAACGGGCCCTCCGGCAGCTCGTCCGGCGCGGCCACGGCGGCGTCCGGGGAGCCGTCCGGGCCGGGCTCCTGATACGCGTCGGGGGCGTCCGCCGGTACCGCGTGGTCCTGGCGCAGCTCCCGGCCCAGGGCCAGCAGCTCCCGGTTGCCGCCGCCGGACAGCTCGTACTCCTCGTACGCGTCCAGGGCCTCGTCGAGCCGGCCCAGCCGGCGCAGCGCCAGCAGGTACAGGCGCAGGAACGTCTCGTGCAGCGGGTGCGTGTCCAGCAGGCCGGCCAGGCTCCGGGCGGCCCGGTCGGCGTCCCCCAGCGCCAGGTCGAGCCCGGCGAGCCGGGCGTGCAGGGCGAGGCGGAGCTGCTGGAGGTGGCCCCGGGCGGTGCGGGCGGCCGGGCCGGACACGTCGGGCAGCGGTTCGCCGAAACGCCAGAGCGCCAGCGCCTCGGCGACCAGCTCGCGCGCCTCGGTGTCCGCGCCGGCCGCCTGTGCCGCGTCGGCCCGCCGGACCAGTTCCTCGCAGTGCACCACGTCCACGAAGTCGGCGCTGGTGTGCAGCGCGTAACCGTGCGAGGGGGTGGCGAGCACGCCGGGGCCGAGCGCCCGCGTCAGCCGTTCCACCGCGAGGCGCACCCGGCGCCGCCCGTCGCGCGGCTGGTCGGCCGGGTCCCACAGGCCGTACCGCAGCTCCTCGTGGGTGACCGTGCGGCCGTGCTTGAGCAGCAGGACGGCGAGCAGCGCGGCGGCGTCCGGCGGCAGCTCCGGGGCACCCTCGGGCCGCTCGACGCGCAGCGGGCCCAGCGCGTAGTAGAACCGCTGCTCGTACGCCTGCCGGGCGAGCCCGGGCAGCACCGGGTCGGTGAGCAGGTCCCGGCCCTGCCGCTGGGCCTGGAGCGAGGGGGACATCAGCAGGTCGAGGGCGTGCGCGAACGGGCCCTGGAGCGCGGCCGGCAGATGTCCGAGCCGCCGGGAGTCGACCGGCACGGTCAGCCGTGAAGTGCCCGAGGCGAGCAGCAGCACCACCTCGCACAGCGCGCGCAGGTCCTCCGACCGGCCGCCGGGCCGCCCGCCCCGGCCCGGGGCGAACAGGCTGAGCCGCACCGTGCCGTCCGGCATCAGCACCACCCGGGACATCTCCACCGCGCCGTGCACGGTGCCGGCCTCGTGCACGGCGGTGAGCGCCCGGGCCAGCTGGGCGGCGACGCCCACGGTCAGCGGGGCGGGCAGCCGGTTGCCGTAGGGCCGGGCCAGGGTGTTCAGAGCGATGCCGTCGAGGTGTTCCATGACGACGTACGGCGTGCCGTCGTCGGCCACGCCGGCGTCCAGGACCGCCACCACGTTCGGGTGCCGGATCTCCCGCAGCAGCCGGGCGTCGCGCAGGAACGCCTCGCGCCGCGCCCGGTCGGTGGTGGCGTCGTGCAGCCGGACCGTCACCGTCCGGCCCGCGGCGGTGTCCTCGGCCAGCCACACCTTGCCGTCGGGGTTGAGGCGCCGGGTCAGCCGGTAGCGCTCGCCCAGCCGGCCGGGGGCCGGTTCCCGCGCGGGCCCGTCGCCGGCGCGGACACCGGTCAGCCGCCGGGCGCCGCGCTCGCTGATCTCGGCGATCACCTCGCCCGGCGGGCCGCTTTCGATGCCGTCCGGGGCCGGGGTCAGGGCGGCGATCTCGCCGGGGAACCGGGCCGCCCGCTCCTCGATCAGGTCGCCGGTGCGCAGCAGCAGCTCGCGGGTGCGGGCCCGGGCGGTGCGCGGCAGCCCGCGCAGCAGCAGGTCGCGTACGCCGGGCCGCCAGACGTACGCACCGGGCGGTCCGGGCACGGCGGCGAGCAGGCCGCTGAGGATCACCTCGGCCAGGTGCGCGGGCCGCGGCTCCGGTTCCACCGCGGCCTGCACCAGCCGCATGACCGGCAGGTCCGGCCGCCCCAGCGCCAGATGTCCGGCCAGCCGGTAGGCCGCCGGGGACGCGGTCGCCCGGAACCGGAGTACCAGCTCCTCGGCGGGCAGCCGGGCCAGGTCGGTGCGGTCGTCGGCGTCGGCGGGCAGCGGCCGCCCCAGCGCCGCCGCCGAACCCGGATACCCGGCCCCGCCCGGACCGGCCACCAACGCCGCCCAGTTGGCCAGCCACTCGGGCCCCGGCTCAAGCACCGGCACCGGCACCGCGCCGGCCGGCGGCGCCTCCTCGGCGGTGTCGTAGGCGGTGTCGTACGGGGTGAAGGCGAGCGCGGCGCTGGGCGCCGCCCGGTACGGGGCGGACAGCCGGCCGGGGACCGGCGGCAGCGCGGTGTCCCGCCACAGGTGTTCCGGCAGCGGCTGGACGACGGCCAGTGGCATCCGGCGGGCCCAGCGGCGCAGCGCGGCGAACCAGCGGTCGCCGGCCGGCCCGGCCCGCCACTGCGGGCCCATGCAGTCGCTGATCAGGAGGGTGACGGTGCGGCCGTCGGCGGGGGCGTGCACGCCGTCGCCGGCCACCGTGCCGTCGGGCAGTGCCCGGTGCAGGGTGACCGTGCGGAAGACGCCCGACTGGGCGAGCGTGGTGTGCAGTTCGCGGACCAGCGGGCGCCACACCGGCATGGTCGGCCCGTCGTCGTGCACCAGGTGCAGCCGCAGCCAGCGCTCCCGGGCGGGCCGCAGCACCGGCAGCCACCACCGGGGGTCGGCGCCGAGCCGGGCGATCCGGTCGGCGGTCGCCGCCTCGTCCACCTCCCGGACGGCGGGCGCGTCGGTACGGCGGCGCAGCGGGCGCAGCGACCGCTGGAGCGCCAGCGGGTGCGGCAGCATCGGCGGCGCCGGGGCCAGCAGGGCGGCGTGCGGCTCGGCGGCCGCCGTCCCCGGTGCTGTTTCCGGTGTCCGGGCCGGCAGCCGCAGCGGGGCGCGCCTGGGCCCCGGGGGCACGGGCGGCGGGGGCGGCGGCGGTCCCGGG
>NZ_JBQOUX010000327.1:0-244 GCF_052216785.1 Streptomyces sp. JW3
CCGAAGAACAGGGCCACCGCAGCACCTGCGAAGGAAAGCTCCGACGTGCCGTGGATAGCGAAGGCTAGATCTCGAGCATGGATCATCGGGCCGATAAGGCCTGCAAGCACACCGAGGATGATCCCGGCAATGATCGATCCGCGGACTAGCGGCACCAATTGGCTGAAGCTGTCGAAATTGATAATTGTGGAGAAAACCATGTCAGCCCATTTCCTCAGATTCGTCGGCCCGGGGCATGCAGGTG
>NZ_JBQOUX010000328.1:0-243 GCF_052216785.1 Streptomyces sp. JW3
GCGACGAACAGCGCGCCGATGACGACCATCAGCAGCTCGGTGCGGGTGGTGATGGACAGACCGGCCAGCATGCCGCCGAGGGCGAGCGATCCGGTGTCGCCCATGAAGATCTTGGCGGGCGCGGCGTTCCACCACAGGAAGCCGATGCAGGCGGCGGCGGCCGCCGCGCAGACCAGCGCGAGGTCGAGGGGGTCGCGCACGTTGTAGCACCCGGGTCCGGGGCTGGTGGCGCAGGCGTTGCGG
>NZ_JBQOUX010000329.1:0-241 GCF_052216785.1 Streptomyces sp. JW3
TCGCGAACCTGGCCAAGCGCCTGGTGCGGATGCTGTCGTCGGTCGTCGCCGAGCCGACCCGCCCGATCGGTGACGTGGAACTGCTGGCACCGGTCGAAAAGCGCCAGGTCGTCGCCGACTGGAATGCCACCGCGCACCCGGTCGACCAGGCCGCGACCCTGGTGTCGATGTTCCAGGCACAGGCCGCGACCAGCGCGAACACACCGGCCCTCACCTTCGAGGGGACAACTCTGTCCTACGC
>NZ_JBQOUX010000330.1:0-239 GCF_052216785.1 Streptomyces sp. JW3
GAAGCTGTGGTGGATATTGATCGCCCGGCCCGCCCAGTGCTCGCACAGCGAGGCGGGCAACACCTGCATGAACCGGGCCAGGACCACCGCGTGCGGGTCGTGCACGTCGACCAGTTCGCGCACCTGCTCGAACGCCGGTCCGCGCTCGGCCGGGTCCTTCGGGAACGGCACGTGGTGGAACTTCACCCCGTGCGCCTCGGTCATCGCGGCCAGGTCGGGGTGGTTGCCGATGACGGCCT
>NZ_JBQOUX010000331.1:0-238 GCF_052216785.1 Streptomyces sp. JW3
CCCACGCCAGCGCGCCGCGAGATCGGCGTTCAGCCGCTCCGCACCCAGCACCCAGGTCCGTACCCCCGGCACCGCCTGCGGGTCCAGGACCCCCAGCAGAGACGGCACCACACTGGCCACCGTCACCCCAGCGTCACGGATCATCACCGCCAACACCTGCGCGTCCCTACGCTCCTCGGCCGTCGCGATCGCCAGCGTGCCACCATGAGCGAGCGTCACGGTCACATCCAGCACCGAC
>NZ_JBQOUX010000332.1:0-238 GCF_052216785.1 Streptomyces sp. JW3
CGGACAGTCCGAGCAGCGCGAGAGCCCATCGGAGGTGTCGGTTCAAGGCCGTGCTTTCGGTCGTATGAAATGGCGCGTACGCGGTGCCAGATCACAATAGCTGTGTTTGTTCGGCGGCTGGCGCCGCGGGTTTTCGGCCCTGGCGGGCCTCGATTCTTCACTCCTCCGCTCAGTCGCTTCGCTCCTTCGCTCCGTCGCTCCAGAATCGAGGCGGGCCGAAAACCGGGGTCCAGTAGTC
>NZ_JBQOUX010000333.1:0-235 GCF_052216785.1 Streptomyces sp. JW3
GTCGTACTCGGCGCGCGCGGTGACGACGGCAGGCGCGCGTTCGGCATCGGCGTGGGCGCGCACGTCCAGCTCGCGGTCGACGGTCCCGCCGAGCAGCACGGTGGTGGCCAGCTCGGCCACGGACACCCCGGCCAGCACGCCGATTCCGACGCGCGCGGCGGTGCCGCGCCGGTCGTCGGTGGTGTTCCTGGTGGCGAGCGCCCGTCCGATCGCACCGGCTGCCACGGCGGCGAGC
>NZ_JBQOUX010000334.1:0-235 GCF_052216785.1 Streptomyces sp. JW3
CCCTTGTTTAAAGGTATTTTGCCAGTTGCCGTCGTCATATTGGCGGGCTTGCTGACGCGACTGCGCAGGCATTAAACGATCAGCACAATCCATCGCCCGCAGCCAGTAAAGCGGATTGGTTTCGGTTGATTTACCTTGCAGCGCCCAGATGTCGCTACATTCAGTAGAAAGATAGTCAGCCAGTTGATAAACCGGAATTTTTTCTTCTGCTGGCGTATCAATGGCTGGCCTATTG
>NZ_JBQOUX010000033.1:0-18488 GCF_052216785.1 Streptomyces sp. JW3
CGGTCGGCTCCGTCACCGGCGCCGGGGCCGGCGCGCCGGCCGCGGCGGGCCGGCTGCGCGCCTCGCTGCGGGCGTACGCCGTGATGGAGGGCGAGGACCCGGTCGCCGTCCTGTCCGACCTGGAGCTGCTGCTGCGGCTGACCGAGCCGGCCCGTTCGGCCACCGCCCTGTTCGGCTACTGCGAGCCCGCGCTGCGCCGGATCACACTGGCCGGCGCCGGGCACAGTCCGCCGCTGCTCACCGGGGAGCGGCGCACGGAGTTCGTGGAGACCTCGGTCTCCGCGCCGCTGAACATGCTGGCCTGCTGGGAGGCGCCGAGCGCGGAGGTGCTGGCCGGACCCGGAGAGACGGTTCTGCTGTACACCGACGGGCTGCTGCGCCGTACCGGCGACCCGGTGGACCGGGCCTTCGCCCGTCTGCACGCGGCCGCCGCCGGGGTCCCGCGGGCCGCCCGGCGCGATCCGGACGCGGTCGCCGACCACGTACTGCGCACGGTGCTGCCGGACGGCCTGGACGAGGCGGACTCCGAGGAGGACGTCGTGCTGCTGGCGGTGCGGTTCGACTAGCGGACATCACCCACGCCGTCACCCACGGTGTAACAGGCGATACGCCCCTGGGCCCCCTTCCGCGCGACCGTACGATGGGGGGTGGTCCAGTGCCGTATCTAGGAGGATGACCGTGGCGGAGGAGCTCACACCGGAGACCCCGGAGACAGAGTCCGAAGAGCCGACCAAGCAACGCAAGAACGGGCTGTACCCGGGCGTGTCCGACGAGCTCGCCGAGAACATGAAGTCCGGCTGGGCCGACACCGAGCTGCGCGACCTGGCGCCGATCGCCCAGGCGGCCGAGACCGCCGCCCGGCGGGCCGCGCTGTCCGCCCGGTTCCCCGGCGAGCGCCTGGTGATCCCCGCGGGCAACCTGAAGACCCGCTCGAACGACACCGAGTACGCCTTCCGCGCCTCGGTCGAGTACGCCTATCTGACCGGGAACCAGACCGAGGACGGCGTACTGGTCCTGGAGCCGGTCGGTGCCGGGCACCGGGCCACGATCTACCTGCTGCCGCGTTCGGACCGGGAGAACGGCGAGTTCTGGCTGAACGGCCAGGGCGAGCTGTGGGTCGGCCGCCGGCACTCCCTCACCGAGGCCGAGAAGCTGTACGGCATCCCCGCCTCCGACGTGCGCGAGCTGGCGGAGAAGCTGCGCGAGGCCACCGGCCCGGTGCGGGTGGTGCGCGGGTACGACGCCGGCATCGAGGCGGCGCTGACCGACAAGGTCACCGCCGAGCGCGACGAGGAACTGCGCGTCTTCCTCTCCGAGGCCCGCCTGGTGAAGGACGGGTTCGAGATCGGTGAGCTGCAGAAGGCCGTCGACTCGACCGTGCGCGGCTTCGAGGACGTGGTGAAGGTCCTCGACAAGGCCGAGGCGACCAGCGAGCGCTACATCGAGGGCACCTTCTTCCTGCGCGCCCGGGTGGAGGGCAACGACGTCGGCTACGGCACCATCGCCGCCGCCGGCCCGCACGCCTGCACCCTGCACTGGGTACGCAACGACGGCCCGGTCCGCTCCGGCGACCTGCTGCTGCTCGACGCGGGCGTGGAGACGCACACGTACTACACCGCCGACGTCACCCGCACGCTGCCCGTCAACGGCACGTACAGCGAGGTGCAGAAGAAGGTCTACGACGCGGTCTACGAAGCCCAGGAGGCCGGCATCGCGGCGGTCGGGCCGGGCGCCAAGTACCGGGACTTCCACGACGCCGCGCAGCGGGTGCTGGCCGCGAGGCTGGTCGAGTGGGGCCTGGTCGAGGGCCCCGTCGAGCGGGTGCTGGAGCTGGGCCTGCAGCGCCGGTGGACGCTGCACGGCACCGGGCACATGCTCGGCCTCGACGTGCACGACTGCGCCGCCGCGCGGGTGGAGACGTACGTCGACGGCACGCTGGAGCCCGGCATGGTGCTCACCGTCGAGCCGGGGCTGTACTTCCAGGCCGACGACCTGACGGTGCCCGAGGAGTACCGGGGCATCGGGGTGCGGATCGAGGACGACATCCTGGTCACCGCGGACGGCAACCGGAACCTGTCGGACGGGCTGCCGCGCCGGTCCGACGAGGTCGAGGCGTGGATGGCCGCGCTCAAGGGCTGACGCGACCGTGGGGGCCGGGCCGGCCGGCCCTCACACCGCCACGAGCGGGATGTCGTTCCGCCACTTGATGATCTTGTCGAAGCTCACCACCGCGCCGCCGCGCGCCGTCGCGCTGCCGATGTGCACGTGGTCGGCGAGTTCCCGGATGAGGCACAGCCCCCGGCCGTGCTCGGCGTCGGCGGGCGCGGGCGCCGGGCGGGACGGGCGGCCGCCGGTGAACCCCGGGCCCGTGTCGGCGACCTCGATGCGGCACCGTTCGCCGTCCAGGTAGGCCGTGACCCGGTAGGCCGCGGCGGGGCCGCCGGACGCGTCGTCCCCGCCGTGCTCGACGGCGTTGGCGCACGCCTCGGTGAGGGCCACGGAGAGGTCGTAGGAGATGTCCGGGTCGACGCCCGCCGTCTCCATGGCGCCGAGCAGCAGGCGGCGGGCCAGTGGCACGCTCGCAGCCTCGCGCCGCAGATGGAGTGACCACCAGATGCTCATGCTCCACCAGCCTCCTGGGCGCGGCTCGACATACCGTTACGTATTGCCCGACGCGCCCTGACGTAAGCGCGGGGTTGACGTGAGACCGCCCATACGGCGGATGCGCCCCGGCGGCCGCCGGTGTACGGACCCGTGTGCCGGGACCGGTGTCCGGGGGCTCGCGCAGGGGGCGCATCCCGGCAGACGGTGACCTTCCGGTCGTACCGCACCTTGTGGACCTGCCGCACGGTGCGGGTGGGTCCAGTGCGATGATGAGCCCGCCATGACTGCCCCCCACCCGCCTACGGCGCGCTCCGGGAACGACCTCCGGATCCTGCGGGCCGCGGTGTTCGCCGCGGTCTGCGTCGTGCTGGCCGGGGCGGGGCACGCCCTCGCCTCCTGCGCCACCGTCCCGCTGTGGTCGCTGGCCGCCGGGTTCCTCGGGGCGGTCGTGGTCGCGGCGCCGCTCGCCGGACGGCAGCGGTCGCTGCCCGGGATCGCGGCCCTGCTCGCGGCCGGCCAGACCGCGCTGCACGCGCTGTTCGGGCTCGGCCAGCACGGTGCCACGGCCACCGCCACGACGGCCACCGCCACGGCGCCGGACCTCTCGCTCGCGCAGCAGGCCGCGCGGCTGGTGTGCGGGACCACCGCGGCGGCGCTCAGCCCGGCGCAGGCGCAGCGCATCCTCAGCGACGCGCGGGTCCAGCCGGACGCCGCCGCGCACCCGGCCGCCGCGCACCATCCGGCGAACGCCCTGTCGGCGGCCGCCGGTTCGCCCGCCGCCCTGCTGCCGTCCCTGCCGATGCTGCTGGGCCACGCGCTGGCCGCGATAGCCGCCGGCTGGCTGCTGCGCCGCGGGGACCTGGCCCTGGCCCGGCTGGTCGACCTGTCGGCGCACTCCGCGCACCTCGTCACCGAGGGCGCGCTCGTACGTTCCCTGCGCGCCGCCTTCTGCCTGGTACGGGCGCTGCGCGCCGGGCTGCCGGGCGCGCCGGACGACAGCGCGCGTCCGCCGGGTACGGCCCTGCTGCCCGTACCGCGGCCGCGCACCACCGCACTCCAGCACACGGTGATCCGGCGCGGACCGCCCAGCGCCGCGCTCGTCCTCGCCGCCTGACACGACGCGACCGCCGCTCTCCGCCACCAGTGGACAGGGGGACGCCGTCGTGCGGCACGCGCGCGTGCGCGTCTCCCTCCATCCGTCCGTCCGGCCGTCCGTTCGTCCAACCAGCGGTCCGGACATCACCAGAAGCGGAGTGCCCTTCATGAAGGCTTCCCGTATCGCCGCCGCCGGCGCCGTCGCCGGCGCCACCGTCCTCGTCCTGTCCGCGCCCGCCTTCGCGCACGTCAGCGTGCAGCCGGAGGGCGAGGCCGCCCAGGGCGGTTACGCCACCGTCGACTTCAAGGTCCCCAACGAGCGGGACAACGCCTCCACCACCAAGCTGGAGGTCACCATGCCCACCGATCACCCGCTGGCCTCGGTGATGCCGCAGCCGGTCGAGGGCTGGAAGGCCGTCGTCACCAAGAGCAAGCTGGACGAGCCGCTCGAGTCGCACGGCGAGCAGCTCACCGAGGCCGTCACCAAGGTGACCTGGACGGCCACCGGCGACGGCATCGAGCCCGGCTTCTTCCAGAAGTTCCCGCTCTCCATCGGCGCCCTGCCCGAGGACGCGGACGAACTGGTCTTCAAGGCGATCCAGACGTACTCCAACAAGGAGGTCGTGCGCTGGATCGAGGTGCAGCAGGAGGGCCAGGAAGAGCCCGACAACCCGGCGCCCGTGCTCGAACTGACCGCGGCCGACAGCGACGCCCACGGCTCCTCCGGGGCGGCGTCCGACGACAGCACGGCGGCGGCCGGGACCACCGAGGCCGCCTCCGGCTCCGGTTCGGGCTCCGGCTCCGGCTCGGGTTCGACCGACACCACCGCCCGCGTCCTGGGCGTCGTCGGCATCGTCGTCGGCGCCGCGGGCGTGGCCTACGGCGTGCTCGCCGGACGCCGGCGCTCCACCACCGCCTGAGGCGGCCCGCACGTCCGGTGCGCACCGGGGACCCGCTCAGCCGGGCCCCGGTGCGCACCGGAGCACTCACAACTGGGACATTTCGCTATGCGCAAGAAGACGTTCGCCGCGGCCGCCCTGCTCGCCGCCGCATCCCTGACCCTCACCGCCTGCGGCGGCGGTGCCGACTCCGCCGACTCGCCGGTGACCGTGGTCTCCGAGGACTCCGCCTCGCAGCAGGCCGCCACCGTGCTCGACCAGCCCTTCGAGAAGCCGGACCTGGTACTCACCGACACCAAGGGCGAGAAGTACGACCTCCGTGAGGAGACGGCCGGCAAGCCGACCCTGATCTACTTCGGCTACACCAACTGCCCCGACGTCTGCCCGCTGACAATGAACAACATCGCCGTGGCCAAGAAGCAGCTGCCCAAGGCCGAACAGGACGAGCTGCGCGTCGTTTTCGTCACCACCGACCCCGAACGCGACACCCCGGCCGCCCTCGGCAAGTGGCTCAAGGGCATCGACCCGCAGGTCATCGGCCTCACCGGCGACTTCGACACCATTCAGGCCGGCGCCCGCACCCTCGGCATCTCCATCGAGGCGCCCACCAAGGACAAGAACGGCAAGGTCGTCTCCACCCACGGCACCCAGGTCATCGCCTTCTCGCCGAAGACCGACGGCGGCTACGTGCTCTACGGCGAGGACGCCACGGTGGACGACTACACCAAGGACCTGCCCAAGCTGATCAAGGGGGAGAAGCCGTGAGCCGGCGCCCCGCCCGGTGCGCGGTGGCCGTCCTGACCGGCGCGCTGGCTCTCGCCGGGTGCGGAGCCGGTGACTCCGCCGCCGACCTCTCGGTCAGCGCCGCCTACATGCCGCAGCCCGTCTCCGACAGCATGGCGGCCGGTTTCCTGACCGTCACCAACGACGGGGACACGGCGGACGAACTGACCTCCGTCACCAGCGACGCCGGCGAGGTCACCGTGCACGAGACCGTCGACGGGGCCATGCGGCAGGTCGACCGCCTCCCGGTGCCGGCACACGGGCGGCTCGCCCTGCAGAGCGGCGGCGACCATCTGATGTTCGAGAAGCTGAAGCGACAGCCGAAGCAGGGGCAGACCATCGCCGTCGAACTGCACTTCGCCGACTCCGGCCCGGTCACGGTCGAGATGCCGGTGAAACCGGCCACCTACCGGCCCACCGCCGGGGACTGAGGGAGGGACCACGTTGACACCGACCATCGCCCCACGCGTCCGGCACCTGGTGCTGCTGCTCCTGGCCACGGCCGGCGCCCTGCTGGCCGGCGCCGCCCCGGCTTCCGCGCACGCCGCGCTGACCGGCAGCGACCCCCGGCAGGGGGCGGTGGTCGACCAGGCCCCGGCCCGTGTGTCCCTGACCTTCTCCGAGTCGGTCTCCCTGGGCGACGACGCACTGCGCGTACTCGACCCCAAGGGCACCCGCGTCGACGACGGCAAGCCGGCCAACGTCAGCGGCACCACCTACGGCGTCGCCCTGCACTCGGGGCTGCCGGACGGCACGTACACGGTGACCTACCAGGTCGTCTCCGCCGACAGCCATCCGGTCTCCGGCGCCTTCACCTTCTCCATCGGCGCCCCCTCCAAGACCTCGGTGCCGGCCGCCGGCCAGGAGGCGGGCGGCGGGGTCGTCGGCTGGCTCTACGGGCTGGGCCGCTACACCGCCTATGCCGGCTTCGCCGTCCTGGTCGGCGGCGCCGCCTTCGTGCTGGCCTGCTGGCCGCGCGGCTCGGGCGTGCGGACCGTGCAGCGCCTGGTCGTCTCCGGATGGCTCGCGCTCACCTCCGCCACCCTCGCCATGCTCCTGCTGCGCGGCTCCTACACCGGCTCCGGCAAGGCCGCCGACATCTTCGACCTGGAGCTGCTCGGCCAGGTGCTCCAGACCAAGACGGGCGCCGCCCTGGTCTCCCGGCTGCTGCTGCTCGCCGCGGCGGCGCTGTTCGTCTCGGTGCTCTTCGGCGCCTACGACAAACGCGAGGACGCGGAGCAGCGCGACCTGACCTTCGGGCTCGCGGTCGGCGGGACCGTCGTCGCGGCGGGTCTCGCCGCCACCTGGGCGATGGCCGAGCACGCCTCGGTCGGCCTTCAGCCCGGTATCGCCATGCCGGCCGACGTCGTCCACCTGCTGGCCGTCGCCGCCTGGCTCGGCGGCCTCACCACGCTGCTCGTCGCCCTCTACAAGGCACCCGCCGACACCCCGGTCGACACCGCGGCCGTACGCCGCTTCTCCGCGGTCGCCTTCGGCAGCGTGGTCGCGCTGGTGATCACCGGTACGTATCAGTCCTGGCGCCAGCTGGGGTCCTGGTCGGCGTTCACCGACACCCGGTACGGACAGCTGTTGCTCGCCAAGATCGCGCTGGTGGCGGTGCTCGTCGGGATCGCGTACCTGTCCCGGCGCTGGACGGCACGACTGGCCGAGACGGCGGGCGCGGTGCCCAGGCCCCGGGAGAAGGAGCGGGCCGGGATCTCCAGCACCACGGCCGTCGGCGCGAAGGGCGCGGGCGGGGTCAAGCCCGTGGGCAACGCCAAGCGGGCCGCCCAGCTCGCCCGGCAGCGGGCCGCCGTGGACGCCGCACGGCAGAAGCGCGAGCGCGACGCCGACCCGCACCGCTTCGGACTGCGCCGCTCCGTCCTCGCCGAGACCGGTGTCGCCGTGGTGCTGCTCGCCGTCACCACCGTGCTGACCCAGACCGAGCCGGGACGTACCGAACAGGACGCCAAGGCCGCCACCTCGGCCGCCGCCTCCGCCGGCACCTCGGCGTCCGGGGCCGTCACCCTCGACATGCCCTTCGACACCGGCGGCGAGAACGGCAAGGGCGTCGTCCGCGTCGAGGTGGACCCGGCCCGGGTGGGCGCCAACGACGTGCACGTCTACGTCGAGGACCCGGACGGCCACGCCGTCGACATCCCCGAGGTGAAGCTCGCCTTCACCCTGGAGACCAAGGACATCGGGCCGCTGCCCGTGGCCCCCGACCACATCACCACCGGACACTGGTCGGCGAGTGAGGTGCAGCTCCCCATGGCCGGCGACTGGAAGGTCGCCGCGACCGTGCGGACCTCCGACATCGACCAGGTGACCGTCTCCAAGAACGCGCAGATCGGCTGAACCGCACATGGCTGAACAGTCCCTTCCGGAGGCTCGCACCCCTCGCATCCCCGAAGCCCCGGTCGTCGCAGAAACCCCCACCGCCCCGGCGGGCGTCTCCCGCCGCCGGCTGCTCACCACCGCCGGGGCGACCGGGCTGGTGCTCGGCGCCGCCGGCGGTGCCGTCGGATACACCGCCGCGCCCGCCGAGGCCACGCCGCTGACCTCGCTCGGCGCGGAGCAGGTGGCGTTTCACGTGAAACATCAGCCCGGCATCACCACCCCCGCCCAGGCCCGCGGTCATCTCGTCGCCTTCGACCTGACCGCGGGCGCCGGCCGCAAGGAGGCCGCCGCGCTGCTGCGCCGCTGGTCCGACACCGCCCGCCGGCTGATGGCGGGCGAGGCGGCCGCCACCGGCGACACCGACGTGGCCCGGGATGCCGGACCGTCCTCCCTCACCGTCACCTTCGGGTTCGGCCACAGCTTCTTCGGCCGGACCGGACTGGAGAAACAGCGCCCGGTCTCCCTCGATCCGCTCCCCGACTTCTCCTCCGACCACCTCGACAAGAACCGCAGCAACGGCGACCTGTGGGTGCAGATCGGCGCCAACGACGCCCTGGTCGCCTTCCACGCCCTGCGCGCCCTCCAGAAGGACGCCGGTTCGGCCGCCCGGGTCCGCTGGCAGATGAACGGCTTCAACCGCTCGCCGGGCGCCACCGCCCACCCCATGACCGTGCGCAACCTGATGGGCCAGGTCGACGGCACCCGCAATCCCAAGCCCGCCGAGTCCGACTTCGACCAGCGGATCTGGGTGCCGGAGTCCGGCTCCACCGACCCCGCCTGGATGGCGAACGGCTCCTACGCCGTCGTACGCCGCATCCGGATGCTCCTGGACGACTGGGAGGAGTTGTCGGCCAAGGCGCAGGAGGACGTCATCGGGCGCCGCAAGGCCGACGGGGCGCCGCTGTCCGGGGGCGGCGAGACGACCGAGATGGACCTGGTGAAGACCGACCGGGCCGGGAACCTGGTGGTCCCGATCAACGCCCACGCCCGTATCACCCGCCCGGATCAGAACGGCGGCGCGGCCATGCTCCGCCGCCCCTTCTCGTACCACGACGGCTTCGACGCGGACGGGGTCCCGGACGCCGGTCTGCTGTTCATCTGCTGGCAGGCCGATCCGCTGCGCGGCTTCGTGCCGGTCCAGCGGAAACTGGACCGGGGGGACGCGTTGTCGAAGTTCATCCGGCACGAGGCGAGCGGCCTGTTCGCGGTGCCGGGCGGCGCGGCACAGGGGGAGTACGTGGGGCAGCGGCTGCTGGAGGGGTGAGCGGGGAGGAGGGGCGGGGCTGAGCGGGGAGGACGGACGGGAGTGAGCAGGGAGGAGCGGCGGGGGTGAGCGGGTGAGGCGCGCGTGATCGGCGCACGGGGCGGCGGCAGGGCGCATTAGGGTGAGGCCATGCCAGCCAGTTACGCCTATCTCGGTCCCGAGGGCACCTTCACGGAAGTCGCCCTGCGTACGCTCCCGGAGGCCGCGACCCGCGAGTTGGTCCCGTACGTCTCCGTCCAGTCCGCGCTCGACGCCGTGCGCGTCGGCGAGGCCGAGGCCGCGTTCGTACCGATCGAGAACTCCGTCGAGGGCGGCATCACCACCACCCTGGACGAGCTGGTCTCCGGCCAGCCGCTGATGATCTACCGCGAGGTGCTGCTGTCGATCACCTTCGCGCTGCTGGTCCGCCCCGGCACCAAGCTGTCGGACATCAAGACGGTCACCGCCCACCCGGCCGCCCAGCCGCAGGTGCGCAACTGGCTCAAGGCCCACCTCCCGGAGGCCGTCTGGGAGTCGGCCGCCTCCAACGCGGACGGCGCCCGCCTGGTCCAGGAGGGCCGCTACGACGCCGCCTTCGCCGGCGAGTTCGCCGCCGCCCGGTACGGTCTGGAGCCGCTGGAGACCGGCATCCACGACTCGCCGCACAACGCCCAGACCCGGTTCGTGCTGGTCGGCCGCCCCGCCCGGCCGGCCGCGCCGACCGGTGCCGACAAGACGTCCGTGGTGCTGTGGCAGCGCGACGACCACCCCGGCGCCCTGCGCGACCTGCTGGGCGAGTTCGCCACCCGGGGCATCAACCTGATGCTGCTCCAGTCCCGGCCGACCGGCGCCGGCATCGGCAACTACTGCTTCTGCGTCGACGCCGAGGGGCACATCTCCGACCGGCGGATGGCCGAGGCGCTGATGGGGCTGAAGCGGATCTGCCTCCAGGTGCGCTACCTCGGCTCGTACCCGCGCGCGGGCGTCGACCCGGCCGAGACGGGCGACCGGTTCCCGGGCACCTCGGACGAGGAGTTCGTGGCGGCGGCGGAGTGGGTCGCCCGGTGCCAGGACGGCCGGTTCTGACGGTCGTATCTGCGGATCTTAGTTATCCACAGGGGTTATCCACAGGGCGACGTCTCGACCTGGGGACAAGTCGACAACGAAAGGCGATTCAGTCGACAAATCCCCCTACAGGCCCCATCTCCGTCCACAGACCCGCAGGTCACCCTTCGTCCACCTGTTTCTTGCCCGTCATTCTCCAGAGTGACCCCTTTCCACTCGTACGTGCGCGTGCGGCGGGTTTGAAAGAGGAATTCTCCGTCCCGGATGTCCCATTAGGAATGATCACTTCCGTAGTCCACAGAACTTCCGCACAGCCTGTGGATAACTTTCCGGAACAGTGGATTCCTGTGGACAGCGGAGACCCCGGGCCATCCCCAAGTCCCCATGGGACGCCTTTTCTTGACCTCGCGGCGACCGCCCCGGTCAATAGTGGGTCGATCGCCGTCACCGGTCACCGGTAGCCTTGGCGGTGTGATTGACCTTCGCCTGCTCCGTGAGGACCCCGACCGTGTGCGCGCCTCCCAGCGCGCCCGTGGAGAGGACGTCGCGCTCGTCGACTCCCTCCTGGCCGCCGACGAGCGGCGCAGGTCGTCCGGCGTCCGCTTCGACGAGCTGCGCAATGAGCAAAAGGGCCTCGGCAAGCTCATCGGCAAAGCCACCGGCGACGAGAAGGCCGAGCTGCTGAAGCGCGCGAGCCAGCTCGCCGCCGACGTCAAGGCCGCCGACGCCGAGCGCGACGCCGCCGACGCCGAGACCCAGGAACTGCTCCAGAGGCTCGGCAACCTGGTCCACCCCGAGGTCCCGGTGGGCGGCGAGGAGGACTTCGTCACCCTGGAGACGCACGGCACGCACCGCGACTTCGCCGCCGAGGGCTTCGAGCCCAAGGACCACCTGGAGCTCGGCCAGCTGCTCGGCGCCATCGACGTCGAGCGCGGCGCCAAGGTCTCCGGCTCCCGCTTCTACTTCCTGACCGGCGTCGGCGCGCTGCTGGAGCTGGCCCTGGTCAACGCGGCGATCGCGCAGGCCACCGCGGCCGGCTTCACGCCGATGCTGACCCCGGCGCTGGTCCGCCCGCAGTCGATGGCCGGCACCGGCTTCCTCGGCCAGGCCGCGCAGGACGTCTACCACCTCGACAAGGACGACCTCTACCTGGTCGGCACCTCCGAGGTGCCGCTCGCCGCGTACCACATGGACGAGATCCTTGACGCCGACCGGCTGCCGCTGCGCTACGCCGGTTTCTCGCCCTGCTTCCGCCGCGAGGCCGGTTCGCACGGCAAGGACACCCGGGGCATCTTCCGCGTGCACCAGTTCGACAAGGTCGAGATGTTCTCCTACGTCCTGCCCGAGGACGCGCAGGCCGAGCACCAGCGGCTGCTGGAGTGGGAGAAGCAGTGGCTGACCTCGCTCGAGCTGCCGTTCCGGGTGATCGACGTGGCCTCGGCGGACCTGGGCGCCTCGGCGGCCCGCAAGTTCGACTGCGAGGCGTGGATCCCGACCCAGGGCAAGTACCGCGAGCTGACCTCGACCTCGGACTGCACCGAGTTCCAGTCCCGCCGCCTGTCGATCCGGGTGCGCGAGGACAAGAAGGTGCGCCCGCTGGCGACGCTGAACGGCACGCTGTGCGCCGTACCGCGCACCATCGTGGCGATCCTGGAGAACCACCAGCAGGCCGACGGTTCGGTGCGGGTGCCCGAGGTGCTGCGGCCGTACCTGGGCGGCCGGGAGGTCCTGGAGCCGGTGGCCAAGTGAGCGACGCCGCCACCGCCCCGGGTGCCGCGGGCTTCCCGTACCGCCTGGTCGCGACCGATCTCGACGGCACGCTGCTGCGCACCGACGACACGGTCTCCGCGCGCACCCGGGACGCGCTCGCCGCGGCCACCGCGGCGGGCGCCGCGCACATCGTGGTCACCGGCCGCGCGGTCCCGTGGACCCGGCACATCCTGGACGACCTCGGGTACGACGGGCTGGCCGTCTGCGGGCAGGGCGCGCAGGTGTACCACGCCGGGGAGCACCGGCTGCTGACCTCGGTCACGCTGGACCGGCAACTGGCCGGGGTGGCGCTGGCGAAGATCGAGGCCGAGACCGGTCCGCTGTACCTGGCGGCGAGCCGGGACGGGCTGGACGGCGAGGTGCTGGTCGGGCCCGGCTACGCGGTCGGCGGCGCCCTTCCGGCGACCCCGTTCACGGACGCCTCCGACCTGTGGTCGGCGCCGCTGAACAAGATCTACATCCAGCATCCGACGCTGTCCGACGACGAGCTGGCCGCGGTGGCCCGGCGGACCGCGGGCGGTTTCGTCACGGTCGTGATGGCCGGTGCCGGGATCGTCGAGCTGCTGCCGCTGGGGCTGTCCAAGGCGACCGGCCTGTCGCTGGCGGCGCGCCGGCTGAAGCTGCGGGCGGCGGACACCATCGCCTTCGGGGACATGCCCAACGACGTGCCGATGTTCGGCTGGGCGGCGCGCGGCGTGGCGATGGCCAACGCGCACCCGGAGCTGAAGGCGGTGGCGGACGAGGTGACGTCGTCGAACGACGCGGACGGTATCGCGGTGGTGCTGGAGCGGCTGCTCGACGGCCTCGGCTGACCTGCCGTCGACGGCGGAGGATGCACGGATCGAACGTGCGCGGGCCCGGTCGGCCCGACCGCGGCCCGCGCTGCGGAAATCCGTAGCGCGGGCCGGTTCGACGCGCGGCTGGGGCAGCTGCTCGACGCGTACGTGCGGGAGGCGCCCGCCCCGACCGACAGCCTGGTCGGCCAGGGTCCGGGGGCGCCGGCTGCGGCGCCGCCGGCAGACGCGGTGGGGCGCCGCCGCGTTCGCCGGTGTGAGCGTCGTCGCCGGCACGGTGGTGCTGGGCGGCGGGGCGACCGGGGGGACGGCCGGTCAGGCCGACTGGGTGGTCATCCCGTCGTTCGAGACGGTCGCCGTACGGTCCGGGCCACCGGCCGGGAAGACCGCGCTGACCGGGGAGCGGGCCGTGGCGACCCTGCGCGGCCTGCTGCTGGGCAAGCCCGCCACCAGCGGGCCCGCCTGGTGGGACGGCGACGAGGGGAAGCAGCGGGTGAGCGCCGGCGGGCGGGTCCTGGTGAACGGCGGGGAGGTCGCCGTCAGCGTGCAGGGCGACTTCCAGCTGACCCGTGCCGACGCGCTCGGCAAGGACACGGCGCGGGCCGCCGCGCGGGGCACGGACGGTCCGGACAAGAGCGGCACCGCGGCCCCCGACAAGTCCGCCGCCGCGAGCGCCGCGACGGGGCAGGACGGGAAGGGCAAGGCGGCGCAGCGCCCGGCGTCGCGTGCGGAGTTGGCGGAGTTCTACTCCTGTGCCGCGCGCGAGGCAGCCGATGTCACCCTGCGCGACTGCGCCGCGCGCAACCTGGCCGACGGTTCGGTCCTGATCACTTACGAGGAGCAGCGCGGCGAGCTGGTGCGCCGCACCGCCGACCTGCTGCGCGCGGACGGCACCCGGGTGGTGCTGGTCACCGCGAACGCCGCCGACGCCAAGGCCGGACCGGCCGTCACCGCCGCGCCGCCGCTGACCTCCGCCCAGCTGGCGCGGGTGGCGGGGAGCGGCGACTGGCAGCCGTGGGTCGCGGCGGACGGCGGCTGACCGCTCACCTCTCCCCGGCGAGGAACTGCCGCTGACCGCTCACCTCTCCCCGGCGAGGGACTGCCGCTGACCGCTCACTCCTCCCCGGCGAGGGTCAGCGCGCGCAGTTTCTGCCCGGCGTACCAGGTGGCGAGTACGGTCACAGCGATCAGCAGGATGGTCGCGGTGGTCAGGCCGACGTCGGAGGTGACCAGTTCGCCGCCGGCGATGTCCTGGGCGACGGCGAGGGACCACTGCTGGACGCTGAGGGTGCGGGCGCCGGGTACCAGGGAGCCGAAGAGGGCCTCCCAGACCAGCGCGTAGACCAGCCCGAACACCACCGCGTGCCGGGAGACCGTGCCGAGGAGGAGGAAGAGCGCGGCGTAGGCAATGGAGGCGACCAGGGCGGCGACCGTGTAGGCGACGGCGACCTGCTGGCCGTTGCCGTTGAGGATCAGGCCGGCCAGCAGCGTGGGCAGCGCGGAGAAGACCATCGTGACGGCGATGGCGACGATCAGCTTGGTGAAGATGATGGTGGGCCGTTTGAGCGGCTTGGACAGCAGGTACACCACCGAGCCGTCGTCGATCTCCGGGCCGATCGCGCCGGTGCCGGCGATGACGCCGATGATCGGCACCATGGTGGCGAGCGCGAAGCCGCCGAGGACGTCGGACGCGGTCTGGTCGTCGGCGCCGGTCAGGGCGCGCACCGCGACGGCGATGACGATCAGCAGCAGCGGCAGGGCGCCCAGGATGAGGGCCCGGCGGCGGCCGAGCAGGGCCCGGTAGGTGAGCCGGGCGACTGTGGGGTCGTACATTCTTCGGCCTCCTACGCCGCTACGAGATACGAGAAGACGGACTCGAGGGACTCGTCGGACGGCGAGACCGTGAGCAGCCGGATGCCGTGGTCGCGGGCGACCTTGGGCAGCAGGACGGTGAACCGGGCGAAGTCGACGGCCTGGACGCGCAGCGCGCCCTCGGCGTGGTCGACCTCGATGCCGGAGGTCGACGGGTCGGCGATCAGGGCCGCGGCCAGTGCCCGGTCGTCGCTGGAGCGGACCAGGTAGCGGTGCGGGCGGTCGGTCATCAGGCGGCGGATGCGGCGGAAGTCGCCGCTGGCCGCGTGCCGTCCGGCGACGATGACCTCGATGTGCCAGGCGAGCTGTTCGACCTCTTCGAGGATGTGCGAGGAGAACAGCACGGTGCGGCCCTCGTCGCCCATCCGGCGCAGCAGGTTCATCAGCTGCATGCGCTGGCGCGGGTCCATGCCGTTGAACGGCTCGTCGAGGAGCAGGAGCGAGGGGTCGTGCACGAGGGCGCTCGCCATCTTCACGCGCTGCCGCATGCCCTTGGAGTACGTGGCGATCTTGCGGTCCTGGGCGTACTCCATCTCGACGGTGGCCAGGGCGCGCTGGGCGGCCTTGGCGCCGAGGCCGTGCAGTTCGGCGTTGGCGACGACGAACTCCTTGCCGGTGAGGAAGTCGTACATCGCCTCCCGCTCGGGGACGATGCCGATGTGCCGGTAGATGTCCTCGTTGCGCCAGACCGGCTGTCCGTCGAGGGTGACGGTGCCGGTGGAGGGGGCGAGGAAGCCGCCCATCATGTTGATGAGGGTGGACTTGCCGGCGCCGTTGGGGCCGAGCAGGCCGGTGACGCCGGGGCCGATGGTCATGGTGATGTCGTTGACGGCGACCACGTTGCCGAACCAGCGGGAGACGTGGTCGATGTTCAGGGTGGTCACAGTCCCACCTTCTTGTAGCGGCGCGTCAGGAGGCCGTAGCAGCCGGCGATCAGGCCGAGGGTGACGAGGACGTAGACCAGGCCCGCCGCGGTGCCGGGGCCGTGGCCGCCGGGGAAGGCGGAGGCGGCGCCCAGGAAGGCGGACTGCACGCCGTCGATGAGGGTGATCGGGGAGAACAGGCCGATCCAGGCGATGGCGCCGGTGCTGTCCTGCACGTCGGCGATGGCCTGGAGGGTGGAGACCGCGCCGTAGGTGATGGTCAGGACGGCGATGACGGCCGCGATGCCGAAGCCGCGGCGCGGCGTGACGGAGGCGATGACCAGGCCGATGCCGGCGAACAGCAGCGAGAGCAGAGCCACGGAGACCAGTCCCTGAGCGAATCCCTTCGTCTGGTCGGCGAAGTCGAGTTTGGCGAGCAGGGCGCCCACATAGAGCACGATCAGCGGCGCGGCGGTCAGCACGAACAGCGCCGAGGCCAGGGCCGCGTACTTGGCGCGGACGTAGTCGGAGGTTTCGATCGGCCGTGAGAAGTAAAGGGGCACGGTCTTGAAGCGCAGGTCGCGGGAGACCGACTGGGGTGCCTGGGAGGCGATGTACAGGCTGATGACCGCCTGGAGGATGATCGCGTACCGCGTGTAGTCCACCGGCAGGTCGTTGGCCTTGGTGAAGACGGCGACGGCGACCATGATGCCGGCGGGCAGGCACATGACGACGAACAGCAGCATCGGCAGCACCTTGGACTTGACCGAGCGGCCGAGTCCGTAGGAGCCGCGCAGGGACTGCGAGTAGAGCGAGCGGCGGGCGTAGGCGCGGCCGAGGCGGGGGCCGTCGTAGGCGCGGTAGCCGATGTTGTGGATGCGGGTCTGGTCGGCCGGGACCGTGGTGACGGGGTCAGCCATGGCGGACCGCCTCCTTCCGCTGAGCGGCAGCGTCGTCGCTGTCCTTGAAGACCTCCGAGATGTGGTGCCGGCGCTGCTCCATGCGGACCAGGCCGAGACCGAGGTCGGCGATCAGGTCCCGGACCAGGTCGTACGTCTCGTCGCCGGTGGCGGTGAGCAGCAGCACGTGGCCGGCGCCGGGCAGGCCGCTGCCGTCCTCGACGGTGATCCCGCGCGCGTGCAGCGCGTCGCGCACCGCGCGGGTGCCGTCCGGGTGCTCGTCGGTGTCGGTGACCTCGACGGCGAGGGTGGTGGTGGACTGGGTGAAGTCGGTGGTGGAGCTGGCCCGCAGCAGCTTGCCGCCGTCCACGACGACGACGTGGTCGCAGGTCCGTTCCAGCTCGCCCAGCAGGTGGGAGGTGACCAGGACCGAGATGCCGAAGTCGGTGTGGATGCGGCGGATCAGACCGAGCATCTCGTCGCGGCCCACCGGGTCGAGGCCGTTGGTCGGCTCGTCGAGGAAGACCAGCTGCGGGTCGTGGACCAGGGCCTGGGCCAGCTTCACACGCTGCTTCATGCCGGTCGAGTAGCCGCCGATCGGGCGGTAGCGCTCCTCGTAGAGGCCGACGTGGCGCAGGGTGTCCGCGGTGCGCTCGCGCGCGGCGGTGGGCGGCAGGCCGGACATCCGGGCCATGTGCACGACGAACTCGGTGGCCGAGACGTCGGGCGGCAGGCAGTCGTGCTCCGGCATGTAGCCGACCCGTTCGCGGATGGCGGCTCCCTTGGTGGCCACGTCGAGGCCGAGCACTTCGGCGCGGCCCTCGGTGGCGGGGGACAGACCCAGCAGGATCTTGATCAGGGTGGACTTGCCGGCGCCGTTGGCCCCGACGAGTCCGGTCACACCGGCTCCGATGTCCACGGACAGCCGGTCGAGCGCGGTCACCCGGGGGAACCGCTTGCTCAGGCTTTCGGTCGCGATCACAGTCACGTCGACGACGGTAGTGACGGCGGCCGTCCGGGTCGTCAGACCGGAGGGCCGTCTTGGTGTCGTACCTCAGACGTACGGGTCCTTAGGGGGCACCCTGCCTAAGGGTTACGGCGGGTACGGCGGTTCCGGCCGACCTGTTGACGGTTCGTCTAACAACTGGAACATTCGGCGGCGGCACAGCGGCGTGCGGGGACGGAGGAGACGTGACGGGATTCGAGGGGGCGCGCGAGCGCCGGGTGCGGACCGGCGAGGTCGACCTGTGCGTGGCGGAACTGGGCGATCCGGGCCCCGGCCGCCCCACGGTGGTCCTCGTCCACGGCTACCCGGACAGCAAGGAGGTCTGGTCGCTGGTGGCGGCCCGCCTCGCCGAGCGCTTCCACGTGGTCGCCTACGACGTCCGCGGCCACGGCCGCTCCACGGCGCCGAGGCCGCTGCGCGGCGGGTTCACGCTGGCGAAGCTGACGGACGACTTCCTGGCCGTCGCGGACGCGGTCAGCCCGGACCGTCCGGTGCACCTGGTCGGCCACGACTGGGGCTCGGTGCAGTCCTGGGAGTTCGTCACGGTGGAGCGCACCCGGGGGCGGATCGCGTCCTTCACCTCGATGTCCGGGCCGTCCCTGGACCACTTCGGGCACTGGATCGCCGAGCGGCTGCGCCGGCCCACCCCGCGCCGGGCCGCCCAGCTCGTCGGCCAGGGCGCCAAGTCCTGGTACGTCTACCTGCTGCACACGCCGGTACTGCCCGAACTGGCCTGGCGCGGCCCGCTCGGCGCGAGCTGGCCGGGCCTCCTGCGCCGCCTGGAGCGGACCCCCGCCGACGGCTACCCCACCGCGTCCCTGCCCGCCGACGCGGCGCACGGCGCCTGGCTCTACCGGGACAACGTACGGCCCCGGCTGCGCCGCCCGCGCGCCGACGCGTACGCCCACGCGCCGGTGCAGCTCGTCACGCCCCTGGGGGACGCGTTCCTCTCCGAGCACCTCTACGACGACCTGGAGCGGTGGGCTCCGGAACTGGTCCGGCGCACACTGCCCGCCCGGCACTGGGTGCCGCGCACCCGGCCGGATCTGCTGGCGGGGTGGATCGGGGAGTTCGTGACAGCTGTCGAAGACAGGGGGGCCGGGGACGGGCGGACCGGAGGCACGGGGCCGGGCGGGGGCGCGAGGCTGGGCGGGAGTGCCGGGCCGGGCGGCAGTACAGGGCCGGGCGGGAGTGC